>JBBRZY010000025.1:0-16031 GCA_038252885.1 Anaerolineales bacterium
AGATTGGCGGGCCTCACTCGCCGCCGGCCGCGCTCGCGCCGCCGCTCTAATCTCGCAGGCTGGGCTGGCAGCCGATCCTGCTTGGGAGCAGCAGATAGCCCTGGCCGCCGACCAGGTCATCGTCCGCCGGGGGCAGGGCGCGACCGTCATCGCTGGCTACCCCTGGTTTGGCGATTGGGGCCGCGACACCATGATCGCGCTGCCCGGCCTGGCGCTCAGCACCCGCCGCTACGACGTAGCCGCCGACGTGCTGCGCACCTTCGCTCAGTTCGTCAGCGATGGCATGCTCCCCAACCGTTTCCCCGACGCCGGCGAGCAACCCGAATACAACACCGTGGATGCCACGCTCTGGTACTTCCACGCCCTGGATCGCTACACGGCCGCCAGCGGTGGCCTGGCCCTGGCGCGTGAGTTGTGGCCCGTGCTGGAAGACATCGTAAGCTGGCATCGGCGCGGCACACGCTACAACATTCACGTGGACCTGGCCGACGGTCTGCTCTACGCCGGCGCACTCGGCGCGCAGCTCACCTGGATGGACGCCAAGGTCAACGGCCGCGTCATCACCCCGCGCCAGGGCAAGCCGGTTGAGATCAACGCCCTGTGGATCAACGCCCTGCGGGTGATGGCGCGTCTGGCGCACACTCTGAAGCTCGAGCCGGCCGCGCCGTACGCCGAATTAGCCGACCGGGCGACGGCCAGCTTCGAGCAATTTTGGTATTCCGATGGGGGTTATCTCTACGACGTCATCGGCGGCCCCGCTGGCCCCGACTCGTCCCTGCGGCCCAACCAGCTCATCGCCATCGCGTTGCCCGACGGCCCACTGGCCGCTGAGAGCCAGCGTCTGCGCGCCCGCCAGGTGGTCGATTCCTGTGTCCGTCACCTGCTCACCAGCCACGGCCTGCGCTCACTGGCGCCCGGCCAGCCCGCCTACAGCGCCCGCTTCAACGGCCCCGCCGAGGCGCGCGATGCCGCCTACCATCAGGGCACCGTCTGGGGCTGGCTGATCGGCCCGTTCGTCGATGCCTACCTGCGCGTCACCGGCGACGCCGCCACCGCCCGCACTTTCTTGGCCCCATTTGCCGAGCATCTGATGGAAGACGGCTTAGGCACCATCGCCGAAGTCTTTGAACCTGAGCCGCCCTTCGCCCCTGGCGGCTGCCCGGCCCAGGCCTGGAGCGTGGGCGAAGTGTTGCGCGCCTGGCTGGCTTGCGCTCCGCCGCCACCCGCCCGTCGCGCTCGCAAGTCGGCCAAATCCTCGCCGATCGCGCCGGCCTAGTCTCCCAGCGCCGTCGTGAAGGGCAGCGTCGCGCCGCCGTCCTGCATGATTGTCTGGCCGACGATCATCCGCGCCGCGGGCGTGCACAAGAACGCCACCAACTCGGCCACGTCTTCTGGCTTCACCAGCCGCCCGGCTGGCGTGGCCGCCACCGCCTTCGTCAGCACGTCTTCCCGGCGGATGACGGCAAAGTGTTTCAGGGCCTCGGTCTCGACCACGCCCGGCGACACCGCGTTGACCGTAATGCCCAGCGGCGCGAGTTCCACGCCCAGGTAGCGGGTCACCGCTTCCAAAGCGGCCTTACTCGCGCCCACCACCACATACTCCGGCATCACGCGCCCCGCGCCCAGGCTAGACAAGTTGACGATATAGCCGCCGCCGCGGCCCGCCATCAGCGGCACCGCGCCTTGCGCCAGGAACAGCGCCGCCCGCGCGTTGATGTTCATGGTCCAGTTCCAGCCCTTGATCTTCTGCTCCATCACCGGGCGGTTGAAACCCGAGGCCGCGTTGTTCACCAGTATGTCTAGCCCGCCAAACGCCGCTGCCGTCTCGGCCAGTAGCCGTTCCAGGTCCTCCGGCTCGCCGACGTCGGCCCTGATCACCTCAGCCCGCCGCCCCAGCCCCCGGATATCGGCTGCCGTGGCCTCGGCCGGTGCACGGTTGCGAAAGAAGTTGACCACCACATCGGCCCCGCCGCGCGCCAGCCGCAGCGCAATGGCCCGCCCAATCCCGCGCCCCGAGCCAGTTACCAGGGCGATCTTGTTCTCAAATTCCAAGTTGTGCTCCTTCGTCGCTTCCGCTCGCGCGCGATCTGCGCATAGCCATCAAGGGGGATGCCAACCAACATCGGCCCCGCCCCGAGCCGGGCGAGGCTATACGCACCCGCTGCATTATTAACCGCTTGGGTTGAGTCTCGTTACGGCGGTGGCGGCTCAGGTTGCGCCACTAGCTTCACCGGCTGCAGCAGCCGCCGGTCGAAGTCGGCCATGTTGTCTGGCCCCACGGCTTCCAGCGCGGCGCGGGCCGCCAGCGCATCTTGCCGCAGCTGTTCCACGTCCACCCCTCGGCAGGTGGCCGGCATCGGGTCCAGCCATTGCCGCAGCCGCAGGAACATCTTAAGCGCGCCGCGATAGTTGCCGCGCGTGATTTGCAGGTAGGCCACCGCTACTTGCAAGATGCCCCGATACAACTCGCGCCCCGGCCCCTTGTCTTCGCCCCAGGCTAGCTCAAGTTCTTCGTGCGCGTCGAAGTAGCTTTGGGCGTTGAATAGGGCGATGCCCTTCACGGCCAGCGCCGACAACTCGCCGCTGCAGTCCGCCGCCAGCCCGGCCGCATCCAGCCGCCGAGCATACTGTTGGATCAACTCGGGCAGCGCACTCACCAGCCGGCTCCGGGCGATCACCGCGTCGCAGCCGACGTCTAGCGCTTTGGCCCGCAAGTCCAGGTCGGTGTGTGGCCCAAACGCCAGTACCGGAATCCGCCGCGTGGCCGAAGCCGACTTAACGGCTGCAATCCAGTCGGCCCACGGAATGGCAGTGCTGCTCAGGTCCAGCAAGATCAGCACCGGCTGCCACTCTGCCAGCCGCGCAATCAGCGCGGCCGTTGGCCCCGTCAACGGCTCAGACGGCGAACGTCCAACCGGCGCCGGCACTTGCTCGGCCGCGCCGGGCTGCTCCAGCGCGCCGCCGCGCTCGATCAACGTCACGCGGTAGCCCAAAGCGCGGGCCGCGTTCTCCACCTGGACCGAGAAGAACAGGTCGCTGATCAGCGCGACAATCAGAGCTTGTTCGGCCATCCAGACCTAAGGGTAGGCCGTCGGCGGCACCGGCGTGAGGGTCGGCGGATCGCCAGGGTAGCCGCCGGGCGTGGCGGTATTGGTGGGCGGCGGCAAAGTGTTGGTCGGTGTCGGGCGCTCGGTCGGCACGGTCGTACTCGTCGGCCCAACCGGGCTGGGGAACGGCGTGCGCGTCCCGCTGCTCGGGCCCACCCCGGCTTCCGTCGCCAGCGGCACTGGCGTCTGGGTTGGCAAGTCAGTCGCGGTCGGCGTGATGGTTGCCGTCCACTCTGGCGGCAGGGTGGGGTAGGTCGGGCTGGTCGCCGTGGCGTCGGAGGCGGTGCTTCCGGTCGGCACGCTCAGCGGCGATGGCACCGTCGCCGGCCCCATGAAGTTGAACACGCCCAGTGGATTGAGCGCGATCGAGCCGATGCACAGGCAGCTAATCGCCGTCAGGCCCAGGACGACCACGGTCAGGATATTGAATAGTCGGTCGGCAGGTTTCATGCGCTTATTCCTGTGGGCCGCGGACGCTGTGCGCGTTGGCCCAGGCGGTGGCGTGCGCCAGACGCTGGCGAATGGGCGGATGAGTGTGCAGCCAGAAAACGACCCACGGCTCGGGGTCGGCGTCGGCCAGATTTTGGTTGGCCAATCGCGTCATAGCGTTGGCAAACGCAAGCGGCTTGCGAGTTGAGTCCAATGCATAACTGTCGGCCCGCCCCTCCCGCCAGCGGCTGTAGGCGTTGCCGATGGGCATGGTCACCAGGCCAAACACGCCCAGCGCCAGCGCCAGCAGCGGCAGCGCCGCCACATCCGACGGGCCGTCAAACCCAAACGCCGCAACGCCACTATTCAAGATCAGCGCCGCCAGCCACAGCCCCACCAATGTGACCACCGCGCTGACCGCCAGTCCCACCGGAATGTCTTTGTGCACGTGGTGGCCCAGCTCGTGGGCGATCACCGTCTCGACTTCGTCCACGCTGAACTCACTCAGCAGCGTGTCGCCCAATATGATCCGCCGCGTGCCGCCGATGCCGGTTAGCGCCGCATTGGCCGCTTTGGTGCGCTTGCTCATGTCAAAACGAAACACGCCGCTCACACGCGTGCCGGCCCGTGTGGCCAATTGGCGCAGGCGCTCGACCAACTCGGCCTGTTCCGGCCCGAGCGGCACATATTTATTGAACAGCGGCATGATGAGCGTTGGAGCCAGGAAGGAGAGCACAATCGTCAGCGCCATGTACCCACCGGCGGCCCAGAGCCACCACGCCGCACCCGTCACCCGCAGCAGCCAATACACGGCTTCGAGCAGGGGCAGTCCTAGCGCGGCCGACAGCGCCGTCTCCAGCGCCAGGTCTTTCAGCCAGCCGCCCAGTGTCTGGTTCGATTGGTCGTAGCGGTGTGGCAGCACAAAGCCGCTGTAATACCCCAATGGCAGCTCAAACACCTGAAAAGATAGGTAAAACACGGCCCCAAAGCCGGCCACCAGCAGCCACTCGTTGTTCGTCCAGTCCACCAGGGCGGTCTTGAGCGCCGCCGCCCAACCAAACCCTAACCAGGCCGCCAAAATGCCCGCCCCCAGCGCCAAATCGGCAAAAAAGAGCCGCCGGCGAACCCGCGCATACGCGCGGGCCTGCGTCTGGCGGCGGGCGTCAATGACAATCGCTTCAGTCACAGGTCGATTGTAACACAACGGCCTGTGTGTTAGAATCGACCGCACCCGAGCGAACCGTGTGTTCGCTCGCTGTCTATCGCGCGATCGCCAACCGATATCGTTGACACCCCTCACGCCGCTATTGATTCTGGCCGTCGGCACGGCCGGCCTGATGTTTGGTCTGCTGCCGCGCTTCCGCTACACCGGGCTGGTGGCCGTGGCCGCTGGGCTGGGCACGCTGGGGGCGCTGTTGCTGCTGGCGCTCAGCTTGCCTACCCGCGCCGTGCTCTCGCCCTGGGGTCCGGCCGGCCTGTTTGCGGTCGGGCTGGCGCTGGCGGCCGACCCGCTGGCCTGGCTCTACGCGATGGCGGTGGTCGTGGTCATGCTGGCAGTGGTCGTCACCAGCCTGGGGCGACCCGGCGGCCAGCGCGTCGGCACGCGCGCGGCCGTGCTGGTGATGACCATCGCCAGCCTCATCTCCATCTTCTCCGGAAACTTACTTACCCGCATCATCGCCTGGGTGCTGCTCGATGTGGTCTACTTCCTCACGCTGATCTTTCTCGGCGAGGGTGAAACCATCGAGCCGAAGGCGGTGCTCAACCTGGCCCTCAACTCAACCGGCACGCTGCTGGCGGTCGCTGCAGCGGTGCTCATTAGCCGCACCAGCACGACGATCTCCCTGCTCGATGCCGCGTTGACGCCCCAATCTACCCTGCTCATCACTCTCGCCGCTGTCTTCCGGCTGGGCCTATTTCCGCTGCACTTGGGCCTGTCATCCGAGGTTGATATCCGCCAGGGCCTGGGGGCGTTGGCCCGGCTCCTGCCTGCCATCGTGGCGCTCGAGACCGTCAGCCGGCTGGCGGTCTTCGGCATCGCCGCGCCGCTGCTGCCCTGGCTGACGGTCTTCGCCGCCGCGGCGGCCCTGGTCGGCGCATTGCAGCTCTGGAGCGTGCCCGACCCGCGCCGCGGCATTGCTTACATTATCATTGCTCAGTCGGGCGTGGCGCTGCTGGCTGCGCTGTGGGGCGGTTTGCAGGGCGCGCTCGCGATTACCGCCATCACCCTCTCGCTGGCGCTGGGTTCAGCCCTGATTTTCCTCGCCAATGGCCACTCTGAACAGCAGCCCTGGCCGACCGTCCTGCCGCTGATTGGCGGGCTGGCTATGGCCGGCGCGCCGCTGACAGTTGGATTCTTAGGCGTGGCCCACCTATACGGCAGCCTGGCGCTGGCCGGCGGCTGGGCCTGGCTAGTGCTGCTGGTGGTCGTGGTCGCGCAAGTCATCTTGGTGGCCGGCCTGCTGTACACCATCTTTTGGCCCGGTGTGCCGGTGGAAGGCGAGCCGGCTGTCGTTGCCATTCATTACAGCGGACTCAGCCTGCCCGCCATCTTGCTGGTCATGCTGGCGCTCTTTGCGTCGGTGCTGGCTGGGGCGTTGCCCGCGCCCGGCATCGGCCTGCTCGGCTTTGATGGACCGCCCAGCATCATCGGCCTGGTGTTTGTGCTGCTCACCGTTGCCGCCGGTTTTGCGCTCTGGCGCTTCGACACGGTGCTGCGCGACCGCTTCAGCAGCCTCGCCGGCCTGCCGGTCGCCTCGCTTGGCCGGTTAGATTGGCTCTACCGCCTGGTCTGGGGTGGCATTCGCGGTCTCGGTACGATCATTGACAACCTCGGCGGCGTGCTGGAAGGGGAGGGCGCGCTGCTTTGGGCTTTGGTGGCAGGAGTGCTGGTCTGGCTGCTGTGGAAGGGCTAGCGGCGTGAACCCACCATGAACCCCGCCTTCATGCCCCTCCTCTCGCCCGCCCTGATTGCCATGCTGCTGGCGGGTGGCGTTCTGGTGATCGTCACCGACTGGCGCTTGAGTTATGCTGCCTTGTTCGTGGAATACCTTGGGGCCGCCATCCTGGTCACCCAGCTAGTACTGTTAGAGGTGGCCCTGGTCAAGCTCTTGGTGGGCGTGCTGGTAGTCACACTGCTGATCATCACCGGCTGGCAGGCGGGTTTCGGTAAGGGCCTCGTGCCGGCGGGCGATGCCTTCCCCCCGCGCCGCCGCCTGGGCTTTGAGGTCCGCACCGGTCTGCCCTTTCGGCTGCTGGCCGTGCTTATGGTCAGCGTGGCGGCCATCTACGTCGCCGGGCAGGCCAAGTTCGTGCTGCCGGGCCTCGATAACGCCCCCGCCATTAATATGGCCTGTTACGTCATGCTTGGCCTCGGCCTGCTCAACCTCGGTTTGACCGAAGAGCCTATGAACGCTGGCATGGGGCTGCTCACCACCCTCATTGGTTTCGAGATGCTGTATGCCGCCGTCGAGCCGTCACTGGCCGTCGTGGCCCTGCTGGCGGGGGTGCACTTCGCCATTGGGTTAGCGGTCAGTTACTTGGCGCTGCTCCACCATGCCGCCGACGAACGGGAGCCGGCCGGCTGATGCCCGCCCCACTGCTCTTCATCGGTCTGCCGATCCTCATCGCGCCCATCGTCTACGCGTTGCACCGCGCGCGGGCCGTGGCTATTGGCTTGGCCGCCTTCATCGTTCTGCTGCTGGCTGCCCTGGCGCTTAGCCTGCCGTTCGGCCAGCCGCTGAGTTGGGCCGGCGGCCTGATCTTCAACGACACCCTCAACGTGCTCGGCCGCAGCTTCACTGTCGAAGGCGGCGACCGATTGGCGCTGGCTTTTGTGTTCGCCCAGGCCGCACTGCTATTTCTTGTTTCGGCCCTCGGCGAGACCAATCCCACCTTCCTGCCGGTCAGCCTGGTCAACCTCGGTCTGCTGGCGGCGGCGCTGTTTGTCCGGCCCTTCCTCTTCGCCGCGCTCTTCTTAGAGTTGGGCGCGGCGGCGGCCGTGGTGATGCTGGTCGCCAGTTCGGCCAAGGGGCCCGCTAACCCGGCCGCCACGCGCGGCGCGCTGCGCTATTTAGTCTTCAGCACCCTCAGCCTGCCTTTCATTCTGCTCACCGGTTGGTTATTGGAGGCGGCCGAAGCCAGCCCCGGCGACCCGTCCTTCACAGCCCAGGCCACGGTGCTATTGATGTTCGGGTTTGCCATCCTACTCTCGGTCGTGCCGCTTCACAGTTGGCTGCCCGCCCTGGCCGAGCACGCGCCACCCTATGCCACCGCCTTCGTTTTCAGCGTCATGCGCCAGGGCGTCGTCTTCCTGCTGTTGACCTTCCTGGGAACCTATTCCTGGCTCAACCAAAATCCGCTGGTCTATCGCGGGCTTACCCTGGCGGGCGGCGGCATGGCGTTGGCCGGTGGCTTATTGGCGTTTGGGCAGCGCAACTTCGGCCGCGCGCTGGGCTACGCCATGTTAGTTGATATTGGGGCGGTGATGCTGGGGATCGGCCTGGGCACGCCGGTCGGCGTGCAGGCGGCCGTGGCGGCGCTGGCGATGCGCGGCCTGGCGTTGCCGCTTTGGGCGGCCGGCGTTGAGCAACTGCGCCGCGCCGCCGGCAGCGACGACTTTGACGCCATCCGGGGCTTGGGCCGGCGCTACCCGTTCGCGACCGTGGCGGTGGTGCTGGGCCTGCTCTCACTGGCGGGTTTTCCGCTCACGGCCGGCTTCCCGGCGCGCTGGGCGCTGCTCTACTTGGTCGCGCAAATTCACCCTACGGCGGCCATCTTCCTGCTGCTTGGCACGGTCAGCCTCGCACTCGTCTGCGCGCGCGGCTTGGCGGCCCTGCTGTCGCCACCCGCCACTGAAACCGATGCGGCCCGACTGCCCGCCGCCGAACCGCTGCACCCGCTGGCGATTGCAGTCTACAGTTTGGGCTTTGTGGTGGTGGTGGTGATCGGCCTCTTCCCCCAATGGATTCTGCCGGCCGTGGCCGGCACTGCCGCCGCCTTGCTGCGCCTCAGCCCTTAGCTGGCAGTGACGCGTACACCGCTTCCAGGCGCGGCACGATCTGCCCCCAATCGTAGCGAGCGCTCACAAACGCTCGCCCCGCCGCCCCCAGCCGCGCCGCCTGCGCCGGATCAGCCAGCAACCGCAGCACCGCCTCCGCGAACGCCGCCGTCGTATCCGCCAGCACTAGCTCGCGCCCATGTTCGACCGCAAAGCCCTCCGCACCGATGCGCGTTGACACCACCGGCCGCGCCAGCGCAAACGCCTCCAGCAGCTTAAAGCGCGTACCGCCGCCCATCCGCAGCGGCGCCACATACACCGTCGCCGTCGCCAGGTGCGGTCGGATGTCTGGTACCGCGCCGGTCACCACCACGCCCGGCAGGGCGGCCAAACGCTGCACGGCCGGGCTGGGCTTTTGCCCGACAATGTGGAACTCGGCCAAAGGTTGGGCTGCATAAATGGTTGGCCAAATGGCCTTGGCAAACCACAGCGCCGCGTCCACGTTGGGCCGGTAGTCCATCTTGCCGGTCAGCACCAGTCTCACCGCCATGCTGGCCGTCGGAGGCGGTTCGTAAGCGGCCAACTCAATCCCATTTGGCACCACCACCGGCGCGAGCCTGGCGTCAAGGGCCCGCAGCGCCGCTGCGTCCTCGGCCGACACGCACGTCACGGAGTCGACCGCGTGCGCCGTGGCCGCCTCCAGCCGTGCCAGGCGGGGTGTCTGCATGGCCGAGTAGACAGCCGCCGGCCAGCGTCGTAGCGCGCGCCGGTCGCTCTCCCACGCCCGCCGCTGGATCAGGTGCTCCGCGTTGTGGGCGTCGTACACCACTCGGGCGCTGGGGCAGGCGGCCCGCACGGTGGCGAGGTAGGGGGCCATTTCTAGCCCCTCGATCTGTATGATGTCTGGCGTCCACTCGCTCAGCAGCTTTTGTAGCGCCGCCACCATTGCCGGCGACCATAGCCGGTCGGCCAGGTCGGCCGTGCCGCGCAGCATGGCCGCCAATCGTCTTATCGTGCCACGCCTGGGCCGTGGCACGACCACCACCCGCTGGCAGGCATGGGTCAAAGGCGCGGGCAGTTTGGTCGCTTGGTCGTCTGCGAAGCTCACTAGCGTGACTGTGTGATGGACTGCCAGATGTCGAATCAAGCCCCAATTTCGTATAGCCGTGCCTTGGTGGGGCGGATAGGGCAGTTGCGGAGTGAGGAATAGCAGCTTCATTACGCCAGCACCCGCTCGTACAGCGCTAACGTCTCGCGGGCGGTTCGCTCCCAGGTATACGTCTGGGCGCGGGCCAGCCCACGTTCGATCAGGCCCGCCCGGAGCTCAGAGTCGCCCAGCGCTTGGCCCAACGCTTCGGCCATCCCGGCCGGGTCGTCCGGGTCCACCAGCACAGCGGCATCGCCGGCCAGTTCGGGTAGCGAGGCCCGGTTGGCGCACACCACCGCTGTGCCGCAGCCCATCGCTTCCAGCACTGGGAAGCCGAAGCCTTCGTAGTGCGACGGCAGCGCCAGCAGCCCCGCGCCCCGGTACACGGCCGGCAGGTCGGCGGCTGGCAGTTCCTCGATCCGGCGTACGTACGGCTCCAGCCCCAGGTTGGCAATCTCAGCCAATGTCTCGTCAAACAGCCAGCCTGCCCGGCCCACCAGCACCAGCGGCGGCGCGTCTGGCGCCGCGCGGCGCAGCGCGGCATACGCCCGCAACAGTCCCTTGACGTTCTTGCGCGGCTCAAACGTGCCCACGAACAGTACGTAGCCCCGCGCCAGCCCCAGCCGTGCCAGTGTCGCCGCGTCCGCTTCCGCCGGTCCCGGCCGAAACTCCGGGTCCAACCCCAGCGGGATGACCGTGATCTTGGCCTCTGGCACGCGCAACATTTCGATCAAATCGGCCTTAGTGGCCTGCGAATCAGCCGAAATGGCGTCTGCCCGCCGCACCGCCCAGCCGATCTCCCGGTTATAGTAGCGCCGGGACTCCGCCGTCAGAAACTGCGGGTAGCGCAGAAAAGTCAGGTCGTGCACCGTAATCACCGACCGCCGATATCCCGCCGCCGGGGGGATGAAATCGGGCGAATGCAGCAGGTCCAGGCGGTAGGGCAGCACCTCCGCCGCCAGCGCCCAGCGCTCCAGCCGGTGGTGGGCGGGCGTCCAGCAGTCCACCCGCCGCGCCCTTGCTGAGAAGGTTTCGGCCTGTCCGCGCCGGTAAAAATGCACGTTTTCGTGCTGTGGCGCGAGCGCTGGCAGCCCGGCGGCCAGGTTGCGGATGTACTTAGCGATGCCGCCCGCCGTGTAGTAGGTCAGGCGTACGTCGAGGCCAAAGCGGGCAGGGCGCGTCATGGGGCCGCATTATACCCGCGGCGGCCCCGGCTCGATGTTGTATAATCCGCCCATTCGTGAGGAGTCTAAATGGATATCGAACAGGCCTCGAAGACGATCCAATGGTTGGATGACGAGCGCCGTAAAGACAAGCAAGAGATCACGGCGCTGCAAGAGCGCCTGACGTCGTTAACCACCGAGAACGGGGGCCTGGGCCGCCGGCTCCAACAGCTCGAAACCGACTTTGCGGTCCTCAATGGCTCAGTGCAGCGCAACGCCAAGGTCGACTCCCTGCTCGACGGCTACCGCAAAGAAATGTCGCGCCAGATCGAGGAAATCGAGCGCCGCCGCACCGAGTCAGACAAAGAGGGCGAGCGCCTGCGCAAGATCGAACGCGACGCCATCAACAAGAGCTTGGCCGAGTTGCGCCGCAGCCTGGACGTGCTCCCCAAGCTGGAGCGCGACATCGGCGGTCGCCACGAAGAAGAGAGCCGCGTCAATCGTATGATCGGCGAGCTTCAGCTCAAGGTTGGCGAGTTCAACAAGCACGTCGACGAGCGCAACCGCGCCGTCACCGTTCTCGACGAGGGCCGCCGCCAGGACGTCAAGCGCATCATCGAGCTTCAGTCCGAGACCGCCGATCTGCGCAAGCGCATCGAAGAGGCGCGCGGCAAGGCCGAGATGGTGGACGACCTGGCGCGCCGCACCGACGCCCGCCTGGCCGAAGTGTTTGTGGCCGAGAACGAGCGCAAGGCCGCCCAGGGCCAGTGGCTCGAGGCCCAGGCCGTCGTCCAGACCGAGCGCGACCGAGCCTGGATTGACCTCAAGGCGCACACCGAGGCCTCCCTCAAGAGCCTCGAAGACTACGCCCGCCGCGTGGATCAATACGCCGACTCCTTCCGCGACATGCGCCGCATCGTCGAAGAGGCCCGCCAGATGGTTGAGCTAGTCGAGCGCCGCGTGATCGAGTCGGCCGAGGTCCACCGCCTGTCGGAAGAGCGCTTCCGCCAAGACTGGGCTTCCTTCCTGGCCGACGACCAAAAGCGCTGGACCACCCACATGCTGCTGCGCGACGAACAATGGCGCGAGCACGACCGCAACAATGTGAAACAGACCGAACAGGTGGGTGAGCTGGAAGAGCGCCTGGCCGAAGTCGGCTTGACTATCCGCCAGCTTCAGGCGCTCGATGCCGGCCGCATGCAGACCCTGCTCAACGTGGTCCGCGAGCTGGCCGCCGAGTACGATCCTAGCTTCGTCAAAGTGCGTTAGCGCCCTCGGCGGCCGGGCGTTGGCCGTCATAGTTGGGATACACTTCGGGCGATGCAGGCCACGCAGTCCGGCGACCTTCGCTACTATCAATTCGCGGGTTTCGATTCCGGGCGGGTGACGCACGGTGTCTTTGCGCGCCACGGCGGCGTCAGCCCCGCGCCCTACGGCAGCCTCAACCTTTCGGTCAGCACCGGCGACACGCCGGTCAATGTGCGCGCCAATCGGCAGCGGGCCTTTGCGGCGCTCGGCCGCGCCCCCGAGTCCGTAGCCGATCTGTGGCAAGTGCACTCCGCCACGGTGGTCGTGGCCGACACGCCCAACGCCCCGGCCGACCACAAAGGCCAGGCCGACACGCTGCTGACTGACCGCCCCGAGGTGACGCTCTTGCTGCGCTTCGCCGACTGTGTGCCGATCTTGCTCTACGATCCCAAACGGCCAGCCGTCGGCCTGGTGCACGCCGGTTGGCGCGGCACTTTGCTCAAGGCCCCGGCCGTAGCCGTGCAAGCCATGGCCGATGCTTACGGCTCGCGCCCGCACGACCTTGTGGCCGCCATCGGCCCCTCCATCGGGCCGTGCCATTACCAGGTCGGCCCAGAAGTCGTCGAGCAGACCCGCGCCGCCTTTCCTGACGCCGATGCGGCCGGCCTGCTGCTGCCCGTCAATGGCGGCTACCACCTCGACCTGTGGGCCGCCAACGCCCACGCCCTGCGCGCCTCTGGCGTGGAGCACATTGAGCAGGGTGAAATTTGCACCGTCTGCCAGCAAGCGGATTTTTTCTCGCATCGCGCGCAAGGCCCCATCACCGGGCGCGGCGGGGCGCTGATTGGCTTAACCGCATGAGCGTGGCCGCGCCCTCTCTGGCCGCCAACTTGGCCGCCGTGCGTGAGCGCATGGCGCAAGCAGCGCAAGTCAGCGGCCGGCCCGCCTCAGCGGTGCGGCTGGTGGCCGTCAGCAAGACTCGCCCGCCCACCGCCATTGCGGCGGCGATTGCAGCCGGCCAGCTCGAGTTTGGCGAAAACCGGGTCGAAGAGGCGCTGCCCAAGCAAGCGGCGCTGGCGGCCACCGGCGCGCGCTGGCACATGATCGGCCACATCCAAAGCCGCAAGGCGCGCGAGGTGGCCGCCGCCGACTTTGCGCTGGTGCACTCGGTCGACACGCTCAAGCTGGCCGAGCGCCTCAGCCGGGCCGCCGTCGAGGCGGGCCGGCGTGTGGCGCTCCTGCTGGAGTGCAACGTCTCCGGCGAAGAAGCCAAGAGTGGCTTTCGCGCGGTCGCGCCCGCCGATTGGGAGGCGCTGCTGCCCGAGCTGGCCCAACTGCTGGCGCTGCCGGCGCTAGAAGTGCGTGGTCTGATGACGATGGCCCCCATCGTGCCCGAGCCCAGCGCCGCCCGCCCGTACTTTGAGCGCCTGCGCCGGCTGCGCGACCGCCTGGCCGGCGAGTGGCCGGCGCACACTTGGGACGAGCTGTCGATGGGCATGTCCGACGACTTTGAAGCGGCCATCGCTGAGGGAGCCACCCTCGTGCGTGTGGGCCGTGCCATCTTTGGCGCGCGGGCCTGACGGCCCGGCCCGGCGCGTCGCATAAAGGAGTAGGGGCGTGGAAAGCTATCTGGTCGGCCTGGTCAATCTGGTCGTTACCCTCGTCACTGTGGTGCTGATTCTCAACTCTATCATCTCGTTCTTCGGGCTCGCGCCGTGGCACCCGGCCCGCCGCTTCCTCAATCAGTTGGCCGAGCCGATCCTGCGTCCTTTTCGCAACATGCTGCCGTCGACGGGCAGCCTTGATTTCACGCCGCTGGTGGCCCTCATCGTCATTCAGGTGCTGGGGCAGTTAATCGTGCTGCTCATTCGCGCCGCGTTCTAGCGCCCTGGCTCGCCGCCCCAAAAGGAAGTGCCGTGACCCAATTCAGCAACGCCAAGCACGGGGCCGCCATTACGGTCAAGGTCACGCCGCGCGCCAAGAAGACCGAAGTGGCCGGGGTGATGGACGACGGCACGATCAAGATTCGCCTGGCCGCGCCGCCGGTAGATGGGGCCGCCAACGAGGCCCTGATCGAGTTCTTGTCAAAGGCGCTGCGCGTGCCCGCCCGCCACATCGACATCATCGCCGGCCAAACCTCCGAGCGCAAGCTCATCTCCCTCGTCGGCATCAGCCCGGCCGAAGTCGACGCCGTTTTTCAGAAGCTGCTGGCCGCCGCCAACGGCAAGAACAACTAGGCCCACCGCCCCCGAGCAGATGTAAGCGCGGCGTAGGTCGCCGGCTTAAAACCCCATGCACATCGATATCCGCCAAGCTACGCCGGATGACGCAGATGGACTGGCGAAGGTCGAGATTGCCAGTTGGCGCGCGGCCTATGCAGGCCTGATGCCTGCCGCATTTTTGAGCAGCCTGTCGCGCGCCAGCAAGGCGGAGGCTTGGCGTCAAAGCCTGTTGAAACATGGAACGACCGGCCGCAAGCGGGTGCTTGTGGCGGAAGTCAATTCGTCAACCATTGGCTTCGTGCGCGTCGGTTGTGACAACGACGATCCGGCCGTCGGTCTGATCTTTCTGCTGTATGTACTGCCTGACCATTGGCATCACGGCGTCGGCACCGCTTTGATGGCCGCCGCCACGCCTGAACTACAATCCTTCGGTGTGCGCGAAACATTGCTTTGGGTGCTGCGTGACAATCATCGCGCCAGAGCTTTCTACGCCCGCCTCGGCTGGCACCCGGACGGACGCACGTTGACCGACACCTATGATGGAATTGATCTGGTGGCGCTGTGTTACCGATGGATCGTGCCCGCCGCCGCGCCGTGACGCGCCAACATTTCACAGAGGCCGCTCACCGATAAAGGTTATCCACAGCCAATTGCCTGCATTTTTTCAAGTCTTGTCAGGTTGCACAACGGCGGCGCATGGGGAATCAGTAATACTCCCTGCCCAAACCACTTGACGCGATACCCCACTCTCAATTACCCTTAAGCAGTAGGTTCCACACCCAACCATGTCATTACCCATCCACTGCCTGATCGTCGGAGCCCGCGCCAATGCCGGGTCGGCCAGCGTCGACCCCCAGGCGGCCGGCCTGCTGGCCGATGCCCACGCCCTCGGCCTCCACCGCCTGACCCACCTTGAGTGTTTTACACTCTACTTTCTCGAAGGTTCGCTCGGCGCGCAGCAGCGCCAGCGCCTGGCCGCTGAACTCCTCAGCGACCCCGTCGCCCAAACCTCCGCCTGGCGGAGCGCAGACGGCAACGGGGTCGAATTGTTTAAAGCGCCCGCCGCGCACGTCATCGAGACCGCGCTGCGCCCTGGCGTCACCGATCCCGTGGCCGAGCACATCGTCCACTATGCCGCCGTGCTCGGACTCCCCGGCGTCACGCGCGCCGCCACGGGCCAGCGTTTCGTGCTGCACGGCCCGCTGACCGACGCCGATCTGCACACCCTAGCCAACCGTCTGCTGGCCAACCCCGTCATCCATCACTACCGCTTAGGGCCGATCACCCCTAGCTTCCCGCAAGATGTGGCCGCCACCGGCAGCGTTGAGGCCATCGCGCTGCGTGAGTTGGACGACGCCGAACTGCTGGCCCTCTCGCGCGAGCGCCGCGCCGCCCTCGACCTGGCCGAGATGCAGGCCGTGCAGGCCTACTTCCGCGCCGAGGGCCGCGACCCAACTGACGTGGAGTTTGAGACCGTCGCTCAGACTTGGAGCGAGCATTGCGTCCACAAGACCTTCAAAGCCCTCATCACCGCCGAATCGCCCGCCGCCGCGCCGCTGACCATCAACGGGCTGCTCCGCACTTACATTCGCGCCGCCACCGATGCCATCGCCGCGCCGTGGGTGCACTCGGCCTTCGTGGATAACGCCGGCATCCTGGCCTTCGACGCCGACTTCGACGTGGCCTTCAAGGTCGAGACGCACAACCACCCTTCGG
>JBBRZY010000026.1:0-15801 GCA_038252885.1 Anaerolineales bacterium
CGCTGCGCTATCGCTTGAAATTGGGCGGGGGTTAAACCCACGCGCGCGGGTGACAGCTGGGCTGACACCCGCGCGCTTTTTTGTTAGTGGCGGTGTGGCAACGCGCCTGGGCTAGTTGTCGCTCTCGCTGGGCTTGGCCTTGGCAGGCTTGCCACCCAGCAGCCGGCGCAGGCCGGTGGCGCCCTTGCCATTCTTGCCGTTCTTGCCGTTGCCGGAGTCCTCGCCGTCGGCGTGGTAGTAGTAGTAGCTGGAGTAGCTGCCGTAGTAGTAGCCGGAGCCGGTCGAAGCGTCGAGCCGGTTGATGACGGTGCCGAGGATGCGGGCGTCGACGGCCTGCAAGTTCTCGCGCGCGCGCTGAATGCCCTGGCGGCTGGTGTTCTTCTGGTCGAGCACCAGGATCACGCCGTCAACCCAGCGGCTGAGCACCACCGCGTCGGTCACGGTAACGCAGGGCGGGCTGTCAATGATGACGATATCCGCGATGCGGGTGATTTCCTCGAGGAATTGGTGCATGCGGGTCGAACCGAGCACTTCGGCCGGGTTGGGGGGCAGCGGGCCACTGGTGACCACCCGCAGGCGCGGCACGGTGGTGGTTTGCAGGTAGGGCTCCAACGGGCCGCCCTTGCCGGTGCCGGTGGATTCGACCCAGCGCCCACCGACGTTGGCGACCGCGGTTTCGACGGTCTGGCCCACCAGCCAACTGGTGAGGCCGATGTTGTTCTTGAGGCCGAAGACCTTGTGCATGACCGGGCGGCGCAGGTCGGCGTCGACCAGCACCACGTTCATGCCGGCTTGCGAGAGCACCACGGCCAAGTTGCTGGCCGTGAGGCTTTTGCCTTCGGCCGGGCCGGCGCTGGTGACCACGATGGCCTTAAGCGGGTTATCGAGCGATGAGAATTGCAAGTTGGTGCGCAGCGCCCGGTAGGCCTCGGTGAGCGGCGATCTGGGTTCTCGTTCGGCGATCAGCTTGGAGGCGTAGTCGTCACCGTCGATCTTGCCGATGGCCGCCAGGATGGGGGCGTTGAGCAGGGCGCGCACTTCGGCGGGCGAGCGGATGGTGTCGTCGAGGTATTCGAGCAGCAGCACGGCACCGATGGAGAGCGCCAGGCCGATGCCCACGGCCAGGAGCACGTTGAGCCCGACGCGCGGGCTGACGGGCACGGTCGGCACATCGGCCGGCTCGACCACGCTGATGTAGTTGAGGCTGCCGCTTTGCAGCGACGACAACAGTTGGCTATAGGTGGACTGCCACTCGTTGATTTGAGTTTGCAGCACGGACTGCTGCTGCTGAATGTCTTGGATTTGGCGCGCGCTGGTGGCGCCAGCGATCTGCGCATCCAGGTCGGCCACGCGGGTGTTGCCGTTTTGGATCTTCTGCTCCAGCTCGGGCAACTGGGCCTGGACGAAATTCAGGCGCTCTTGTTGTTCGGCCGAAGGGGTGGTTGGGCTTTGGAGAATGAGCTGGCGCGCAATTTCATCGGCGATGGCCTGGGCGCGGATGGGCGAGGTGTCCATGACGCTGATGGCCATGAGCTGGGTGCCCTGCACCGCGTACGCGCCCACCTGACCGCGCAGCGTGCGCCAGTAGTCGGGCCCAAAGCCCAGGGCGGCGGAGGTAGCGCTTAAGATCGGCTCTTTGGTCGCCAGGGCGACGTAGGTCTGCGCCAACTGCTGGCTGGCGAAAATGTCACCGGAATTGGGGTTGGGGTTGCTGATGATCTGGCTGACGATCAGGGTGGTGGTGGTGCTGTAGATCGGCGTGGCCACGATGCTGGCGATGAGGCTCGACCCGGCCGCCAACGTGGTAGCCAAAATGATGAGCCAGATCCATTTGCGAATGGTATTGATGTATTGCAGAAGTTCCATCGAGTTACGCGCTCCGTTCATGCTCGCGGGAGTACGCGACCGTCTGTCGCAACCCATCCGCCAAACTTACCGACATGGTCCAATTCAGTTCCGACTGGGCCCGACGGCTATCGAGGTAAATCTTGTAGGTTTCACCCGCTTTGGCCGGCGCATACTGCGCGGCAAGCGAATAGTCAATGATATTGGCAAGCTCTGAAAATAGCAAGTTGACGGTGCTGCCCTGGCCGGAGCCGATATTATAGATGCCGACCCGGTCACTTTCGGCCAGCAGCACGTTGGCGCGGGCGCAGTCGGCCACGTAGACATAATCACGCTCTTGCTCGCCGTCGCCGTAGATGGTGACGGGCTGGCCGGTGAGCATCCGGCCGGAGAAGATCGCCACCACGCCTGCCTCGCCGTGCGGGTTCTGGCGCGGCCCGTAGACGTTGGGGTAGCGCAGCACGCCGTAGTTTAGGCCATATAGGTGGCGGTAGACATGCAAGTAGTGCTCTACGACGTGCTTGCTGACGCCGTATTGGCAGAGCGGGTTGATGGGGTGGGCCTCGTCACACGGCAGGTACTCCGGCTCGCCGTAGACCGCGCCGCCGGTGGAGATGTAGACCACTTTCTTGACGGCGTATTGGCGGCACAGCTCAAGCAGGTTGACCGAGCCGCGCACGTTGACGTCGGCGTCGAAGAGCGGGTCGGCGACCGACTTGCGCACATCCATCTGCGCGGCGTGGTGGTCGACGATGTCGGGGCGTTCCTGCTCAAAGACGCGCTCCAATTCGGGCGAGCGCACATCTACCTGGTAGAAGCGCGCTTTGGGGTTGAGATTGCTGCGCCGGCCAGACGACAGGTCATCGACGATAGCCACATCGTGGCCGGCTGCTAGGAAGGCATCGACCACATGGGAGCCAATAAAGCCGGCCCCACCCGTTACCAATATTTTCATTGCGCTCGCTATCCCTTTCAACTGCCCGACAATGGGCCGGCTGCAACCAGGCGGCCCCGGGCGCTCATTTTACCAGCCCCCGGCCATCTGCGGCCCGCGAATTGTCATTGGTTCTTACGACTAACAAAAACCCCGCATTTCTGCGGGGTTTAGCGCTATTTGAGCGCCTCGCCCGAACGCGCGCCGGGTGCCACAGGTCGGACTAATACGCGCCGCGCCCGCTGAACACCACCGGCAAGGTCTGCATGATCAATTGCAGGTCGAGCCACAGGCTGTAGTTGCGGATGTAAAACATATCCAGCCGCACGCGATCTTCGTAGGGGATGTCGGATCGGCCGGAGACTTGCCAGAGGCCGGTCAAGCCGGGCCGCACCGTGAGCAGGTTCATGGCCCACTGGCCGTACATCTTGAGCTCGGGCGGCGAAATGATGCGCGGCCCCACCAGGGCCATGTCGCCCCACAGCACGTTGAACAACTGCGGCAGCTCATCCAGGCTGTAGCGCCGCAGCAACTGCCCAAAGCGTGTGATGCGCGGGTCGCCCTGAATTTTGTGGGTGGTCGCCAGCACGTCCAACAGGTCGGGGTTGGCGGCCAGGATGGCGTCGCCGTCCACGCGCATGGTGCGGAACTTGAGGGCGTCGAACTGGCGGCCGTTCAGGCCCATGACCCGCCGCCGATAGAAGATCGGGCCGGGGGAGTCGAGCTTGATGAGCAGGCTGATTAGTAGCATGAGCGGGGCCAGGGTCAGCACGGCCACGGTGGTCAGGCTGTACTCTAGCAGCGTCTTGAGCACAATATCCACGCCGGTGAGGCGCACACGGTTGACGCCGATGAGCGGCACGTAGGCCGTCTCTTTGACTTGCAGGCCGGTGGTGATCAACTCGAACAGGCCCGACGACAGGCGCAGGTGGACGTGGGGCGAGGTGCCGTAGCGCTGGAACACGTCCATGATGGTCTCGCGCGACAGGGCGCTGGTCGCCAGGATCAGCTCTTCGACCTCGTACGCCTTCACCAACTCTTCCAGCCGGTCGAGGCTGCCGAGGGCGTAGAGGTTGCGAAAGACGCGCGTGCCCGGCTCGGTGGCGTCATCTAAAAAGCCCAGCACGTTCAGGCCGGAGGTGGGCCACTCGAGCAATTGCTGGGCCAGCAGCTTGCCTTCCTCACTGGCTCCCAGCAGCAGCGTGGCCGACATGAGGTAGCCACGCCGACGGGCGGCATAGGCCACGCGCCGCACGGCCCAGCGCGAGAGAGAAACAAACACAAAGGTCAGCGCCCAGGCCAGGGCGACCCAGCCGCGGGCGATGACGAGTTCGGTGATCAGGAACTGCAGGAAGGTGGTGACGACCGTGGCGGTGACGCTGGACTGAAACACGCCGGCATATTCGCGCGTGCCGCCCAGCAGATATTCGGGGTCGTACAGGTGATAGATGGCAAACAGCACCAGCCACAAGGGCAGCAGCGCCAGGCCGAGACGGATATAGAAAACGATGGACGGCGTGAAGCCAGCCTGGAAGATCGGGAACTGCGAATAGAAGCGGATGACGTAGGCGGCGGCGAACGCCAGCAGGATGGCCAGGCTGTCGGTGACGATGAGCGCCAAGATGAGCAGCCGGCGCTGGCGGCGCAGCGGCACGCGCTTGCTATTGCGTAGGTGTTTTAGCTCCAGGACGCGTTCAACGAGGAGGTCTAGCGGTTGGGTGGACGAGCTCATAATAATGGCCCTGAAGTTGCCGGGCGACCTGGTTCCAATCGTGATGTTCCGCGACATACCGCCGGCCGTTGGTCCCCAGGCGCTGACGCAGCGCCCCATCGGCTAACAAGTTTAGGATGGCCGCAGCGCTGGCGGGCGCGCCGTCGGCGACGAGCAGGTCTTCGCCCGGGCGGGTGTGCAAGGCGGCCACGGCCTGCGCGCTGGCGACGACGGGGGCCTCACAGGCCAGGGCTTCGAGCACCTTGTTTTGGATGCCGGCCCCATAGGCGACGGGCGCCACTGCCAGGGTGGCCGTTTGCAAAAAGGGCCGCAAATCAGGCACATAACCGCTGACGGTGACCAGCGGTGCGAAGCGAGCAGCTAGCGCCCGAATCTCCGGCGGAGGTGAGCTGCCCACAATATTGACGCGCACGTCGGGCCGGATAGCCCAGACTTGCGGCATGATGTCAGCCATCAGGGAGTGTGCCGCCGTGATGTTGGCATGATAACTCATCTTGCCGGTCAGGACAACTGTCGCGGGGTCGCGCGGCCCATGGCCGGGCGCAAAATAGTCGAGGTCGACGCCGTTGGGCAGCGCGCTGACTGTGCCGGCTGGGTTGGCCCACAGCCCCCGGCCCGGCTGCGCCCCGGCCGCCCGCTGGGCCAGTTGTTCGAGGGCGGCGGCGTCGAAGCGCGATGTGGCGATGACCCGGTTGAAGCGCCGGACGGTCTGGCCTTCATAGCGGCGTGTGCGCGGCAGCTCGAAGCGGGTGACCCAACGCCCAAACAGGCTGCGGCTGGTGCGGGTGGCGCGCTCGAACAGGGTGGTGATGCAGTCGACACTGTCCCACAGCACCGGCAGCGGCGGGGCGGCGGCTTGCAGTGCCACGCCAAACTCGACGCCGCGCAGGTGCTCCACGTGGGCCACGTCGTACCCGCCGGCGGCCACGGTGTGCGCCAGGCGCGCGGCCAGCCCCGGCTGCCAGCAGTAGCGCGCTTGCAGCGGTTGGCCGCGCAGCAGGGCGGTGGGCAGGTTCAGCGCCACGCGCGCTTTGGTCAGCCGGCGGCTGATAACGGAGATCCCCAGTTGCTCGAAATCAGCCAGCGCCGCCCGCTCGTCCGCGTGTTCCCAGAGCGTCGCCAGCGTGAGGGCGTGCTCGCCTTGCCGCGCCAGCGCCCGCAGCAGGTTGTGCGGGCGGGTGCGGATGGCGGTAGGGGTGTAGGGGACGACGAAGAGAATCTTCACGGTAGGTCTGATTGTAACCGCCCTGCGGGCGAGAGAAAAGAGAAAGAGAAAAAGCAAGAGAGGGGCAAGGCTTGGGGTTGATGGGCGGCTGGTGAAGGGCCAAGACAAACAAAAGCGGGGTGGTCACGGCTGCTGACCACCCCGCAAGGGCGAACTGGAGGCGCGCGGTTGGGTTAGGCGGGCGGCGGCACGAAGCCGCGCGTCAGATGGTTGTGCGTCAGTGAGCGCCAAAAGGTTGGCCGCAGCAGGTCGAACCCAGAGGCCACGGCGCACCAGGCGGCGAGGCCGGCGCGACCAACAGCTCGCCGCAACTGGCCGGTGCGGGTGTTCCAAACGAGCGAGATCGCATAGGCGCGTACCAGCCGGCCGCGCCAGTAGGGCGTTTGGGCCGAGGCCAGTAGGCGGGCCAGCGTGCCGGGCTGCTCAAAAATGTCTTCGCGCGAACGCTGCCGCTCGCTGCGCATGACGCTGTAGTCGGTGGTGCTGGCCCAGACCCCACGCAGGATGCCGGCCACGGGTAGGTCGGTGCCAGCTACATCATAGTGGCGGCAGACCCGCGTCACCAGGTCTTTGTCTTCGGCCACATGATAGCGGCGGTCGAAGCCGCCCACAGCGGCGAAGGCGTCGGCGGCGACGGCGGAGGCTTGCAGCGGTAGCCACTCGCCGGTCATGGTCGGCACGAGGCAGTTGCCCGCCAGGCCGTGCTTGAATTGGAACAGCACGCGGCCGGCGCTATCGGTGAGTTGCGCCGCGCCATAGAGCCAGGCCGCGCCGCTGGGGGCCAGCGCCGCCCAGGCGTTGAGCGCGCCCGGCAGCAGCCAGTCGTCATCGTCCAGAAAATTCAGGTAGCGCCCGGTGGCGATGGCCGCGCCGGCATTGCGCGCCAGGGATCGCTCGCGGCCGCCGGTATCAATGACGCGCACGTGCGGCGACTGCTGCCAGGCGGCCGGCGGCAGCGGGGCTTGGGAGTCGTTGGCGACGATGACCTCGAACGGCGCGCTGGTCTGTTGGGTTAGCACGCTCTCGACGGCGCGGGCCAGCGACTCGCGGCCGACGGTGGGGATGATGGTGGAGCAAAAAATTGTAGGCATGCGTTAGCGCCGGAGCCGCTCGGCCACGACGGTCATGATGCGGCCCACGCAGTTCTCGAGCGTGAGCGTGGTGGTGACCAGTTGATAGGCCTGCTCGACGATGTGGGCGCGTTCGGCCGGGTGCTGCAAGTAGTGGTGAATGGTGCGGGCCAGGTCGGGGATGGGCGCGACGACGTAGTGCGTGCCGGCCACGTAGTCGGTGCAGTGCGGCAGCAGCGGCTCGGAGACCACCAGCGAGCGGTTGGGCATGACGATCGGGAAGCGCAGGAAATTGTCGTCGTACCAGGTTCGCGTCAGGTTGAGGGTGATCTTGGCGCGGTTGAGGAAGCGCGTGCGCTCGGCGCCGAAGATGAACGGGTGCTCTTCGTTGTCCACCACGTATATCTCGACGCCCAGCGCCTTCAGGTCGGCGCGCACCCGGTCGAGCAGGCCGCTGCGGCGGCGGCCAGCGCGCGCGCCCATCCACAGCACGTCGATGTCGCGTTCCAGCCCCAGGTCAGCAAACCAGCCCGGCACTGACCCCCACGGCACGGCCAGCGTGGGCAGGCCGTGTTGGGTGTGAAGGTCGGCATAGATTTTGGAGAAGTCTACCAGCAGCGTCAGCCAGCCCTGGTGATAGGCGAAGTGGTAGTCGCCCAAATAGCTGAAGCGAAACATGCGGCGATTGATCCAGCGGACGGGGGCGGTGCGGGCCAGGGCGCGGGCGGCGGGCGCGGCGCTGTGCGGCAGCCGCCCCAGCCACGAGCGCGCGCCGCCGAGCGTGCGCATGACCGGCCAGGGCAGCTTGAGGTCGGGCAGGCCTTCGTCGTTCCAGTGCACCATCACCGGGCGCTCGCTGGGCGGCCGTTGACCGAGTTGGTAGGGCACCTCGAGGAAGTGGCCGTAGGGGCCTTGCGAGAAGATCACCTGGGCGTCGCGCGGCAGGGGCTTGTCCCAATCGACCAGCATGGGCGTGTGCCCCAGCGCGAGCAGCGCGTTGTGGACCGCCTCGGCCATGCCATCGTGGGGCATCCACTGCACCACGGCCACGCGCAGGGGTGGGGCGGGCGGCGGCGCGGCGGGCAACTGCTCGACGGCGAGGGTGGTAGTTGCCGTCATGCGGTCAGCACCGTCACGGGGCGCTGGTCGCGGCCGAGGATCAGACGGCCCGCCGCGTAGTCGGCCTTGAGGGTGTCCAGGGCGGCCAACAGGCGGCCAGTCACCCGGTCGAGGGTGGCGTCGTCGGTCAACTGGGGCGCGGCCTGCGCGGCCACTTGCAGCAGGGTCTGGGCGTTGCGCTCCACCTGGCGCTGATACCACCAGCCGGCCGGCTGCGCTAACACGCGCTCGGCCAGACGCCCCAGCGGGCCGGTTTGGGCCCAGCCCCTCAGGCGGCGCAGGCGGGCCTGCACCGCGTCGGGATGGTAGAGCGGGGCCAGGCGGTGCGGCTGGTAGGGCAAGCCCACCGACTGGCACCAGTCTTCCCACTTGAGGCTCAAGATGTGTTTGTAGGCCGAGACCGGCACCCAGGGCGTGCGCAGCGCGTCGGCCACGATGGTGCCGTGCAGCGCCTCGCTGATGAGCAGTTCGGTTTCGCGCAGATCGGCCAGCACGGTTTCAACCCCGCCCAGCGGATCGATGAAGTGAATGCCGGCCAACTCGCAGGCGGCGCGCCAGTGGCCGTGCACATCGCTCCACCAGTGCGGCATATAGGAGAGGCGATAGCGCTTGCTCAGCGGCGGCAGCGCCACAGCGCGCACCAGCATGGCCGAGTCGGTGATGGCGAGCTCCGGCGCGAGGCCCAGCGCTTGGGCCGACAGCGGGCCGCGCACCGCATAGAAGCGGTAGGTGGCGTCGGGAGCGGGGGGGCGCTGCCCATAACCGACGCCGGAGCCAAAGATTACTTTGAGCGGTTCGGCCGGCAGCATGTCGTTGAGCAGCGAACCGATGCCGACAAACAGCCGGTGGCTCTCGGGCTGGAGCAGGCCCGGCAGCAACTGCGGCCAGAGCCAACGATTGAGCGGGGCGTCACCAAAATTTGGATGCGGGTAACAGTGAAGTTTCAATGGGTCTCACGGGTAAGGGGTGAAGGGGTGTGAAGCCGGCGACCACGGCCCCACCAGTCGAACAGCGCGACGGCGCCGCGCCCGGCCAACACCAGCGCGAGCGCGTCCACGGGCAGGCGATAGCGGATGAGCGCCCACGACAGCAGGTGGATGAGCGTGTAGGCGGCCATGAACAGCACCAGCAGCAGCCCAGGCGTGCGCCGGCGGCCGGCGGCCCAGACCCCCAGCCCGAGCAGCATGAAGGGCAGCGCCAGTCCGAACGACAGCACGCGCACGGCGTTGCTCAACAGGCCGGTGTCGGCGGCCGGCCAGAACTGAAAGTATATCGGAATTCGGCTGAGCGAAAGCCGCAGATAGCGGGCGGGGTCGGCGCGCACGAACGCCAGCCCGCGCTGGAGCAGGGCGTTGTCGAGCGCGGCCTCGTCCAGGCCGCGCAACTCGGGCGGGATGAGGTCGGTGTAGTTGCCGTTGGGCAGCACCGCCACGAATTGGTCGCCGTAGATGGGATGGTTGGCCCAGAAGAAGGCGTAACCGGCGTTGGTGTTGAGCAGCACGAAGCGCTGGAACTGGCGGTAGTTGAAGGCGGTTATCGGCAGGATCAGCGCGAAGGTCACTGCGCCGGCCAGCGCCGTGCCAAGCAGCAGTCGCCCAAGCGCGGCCCGACCCTGGGCGCGCAGGCTCTGCCAATACAGCCAGGCCAACAGCACCGGCACGGCCGGCAGGAACACCTGGCGCAGCAAGGCTGTCAGCCCCAGCGCCAGGCCCAACTCGACCCAGCGCCGCCACGAGGCCGCAGCGGCCAGGCGCAGGGTGCAGTCGAGCACCCACAGCAAGCCGACGATGTAAACGCTCTCGGTCATAAGCGCGCCGGCATAGTAGACCAGATAGCCATACACGGCCGCCCAGGCAGCGGCCAGCAGCGCAGTGCGCTCTAGCGCGCCGGGCTGGGCCGGGAACACGCGCCGCGCCAGGCGGAACACCAGCCAGGGCAGCAACGCGCCGACCAATAGTGCTTGCAGCAAGCGGGGGACGAGCGGGTGCACGCCCGCGACGGCGTAGACGGCCACCAGCCAGAGCGTGTAAAGATAGGACCAGTGGGCGGTGGGCTGGCCGGCTGGGGTGATCGGCCACCACTCGCGGTCGAAGGTGAAGCCGTGGCCGGTGAGCACGCGCACCGCCAGGGTGTGATACGACACCTGATCGAAGATGCCGGGCAGCGTATCGACGGCGTTGCCCATAATCAGCGCCACCGCCACGCGGGTCGCCATTGAGATGAGCAGGATGACGAGCAGCGCGCGGCGGGTGGTGAGGCGGGCGGGGCTGGAAATCGACGCGGGATGCGTGGGCAGGGGGCGGCCGGGTCCGCTCATGGCTTGACGCCGTAGACGGCCACGATGTCGCCCAGGTTGAGGCGGGCCAGGCGCTGGGCCAGGCGCGGGTGGCGGGCCAGGGCCTGCGCGCGGCGGGCCAGCGGCGCGGGCAGGTAGCGTCCGCCCCAGTGGCCCAGGAGGTGCGGCCAAGTGAGGTAGCGGCTGGGCGAGTATTTCCCGCGCACTTCCAGCCCGGCATCGGTGAACAGCCGCGCGAGCGTGGCAGCGCTGAAGAAGTTGAGATGGTCTTGCACGAAGTGGCGATGCCGGCGGCCAAGCAGCCGCACGCCCCAGGTGTTGATGTTGGGCACTTCGATGAGCAGCGCGCCGCCTGGCCGCAGGAAGCCCACCAATTTCTGTAAGTCGGCGCGCGGCTGCGGCAGGTGCTCGAACACCTGGAAGGCGGTGATGGCGTCGAAGTAGCCGGGCGGGAAGCTGTCGGCCCGCAGCGTGTCGGTGACCACTTGCGCGCCGAAGCGGGCGCGGGCGTAGATGGCATGACCGGGCAGCGGCTCGAGGCCGTACGGCTCCCAGCCCTGCGCGCGGGCCGCGCCCAAGAAGAAACCGCCGCCGCAGCCGAAGTCTAGCACGCGGCCGGGTTGGCCGGTGAGCCCGGTGAGGACATCGAGCGCGGCCTGGCTGTTGCGATCTAGCGCGGGGCGCTCAGTCTCTTTGGCTTGCAGCAGCGGCCACTCCCACGTGCCCTGCACCTCGCTCAGGTCGGCGCTGGTGACCGACTGGGCCGACTTGCCGGCCGTTGGCCCGTCGAAGATTAGCGCGTGCGTGTCGAGCCGGGGCGAGACGTAGACCAGGCCGCAGCGGCGGCAGCGCACCACCGGCCCCGGCGATTGGGCGGGGCGGTAGAGCGGCTGCTGGTCGAGCGCGCCGCACAGCGGGCAGGGGATGGGCTCACCGAGGCTAGACATCAAGCGGCCTCCGGCGGGACGGCATAGACCGCATCCCAGGCGGGATAGACGGCGCGCCAGTCGTACTGCGCGGCCACGGTGTGGCGGCCGGCCTGAGCCAGGCGCGCGGCCAACGCGGCGTCGCCCAGCACGCGGTTGACGGCCTGTGCGAAGGCGGCGGGGGTGTCGGCCAGCAAGAGGTTGTCACCGTCACGCGCGTCGAGGCCTTCCGCGCCGATGGTGGTGGAGACGACCGGCAGGCCGCGCGCCCAGGCGTCTAGAATCTTCACGCGCATCCCGCCGCCGGCCAGCAGCGGGACCACGAACACCTGGCTCTTGGCCCAGTAAGGCTCCGGGTCGTCCACGTAGCCGGGCGCTTGGATGAGGCCGCGCTGGTGTGGGTCGAGCGCCTTGAGCGCGGCCGGTGGCTGCCGCCCAATGGCCCAGAAAACCGCCGCCGGGTGGTGGGCGTGCACGGCGGGCAGCGCCTCGCGGGCGAACCACAACGCGCCCTCGCTGTTGGGCGGCCAGTGCATGCCGCCTAAGAACAACAGGCCCGGCTGGGCGGCCGGGCGCGGCTGCACGGGCACGGCCTGAGCGTCGATGCAAATGGGGATGACGTCGGTGAAGTCCGGCACAGGCGGCGCTGGATACAACGCCCGCAGCGCCTGCCGATCGGGCGCGGTGACGGTGACTACGCGGTCAAATGCCAGGCAGGTGCGCGCCTCATAGCGGGCCATCAGCCGGGCCTCGCGCTGCCACACCAGGCGGCGCAGCACTGAATGGGCGGCGGCGGCCATGCGACGGGGGATCAGATAGACGGCGTTGTGTTGGTCGAGCACCAGGCGCGGGCGGTGGCCGCGCCGGGCGGCCAGGCTGCGCGCCGCCAGGGCATAGGGGGCCATCCACAACTGGTCGGCGTGGATGACATCGAAGGTCGTCGTGGTCAGCAGCCGGCCGAGGGTGTGCGCCAGGGCGGGCAGCCAATCGCGCGCGATCAGCACTGGCTCGCCGCGCCGGCCGCTGCGCACTACGGCGGCCGCGTCGCGCAGGCGGGAGCGCGGCAGAGGGCAAGTGACCACCTGGGCGCAGACCTCGCGCAGATGGGCCAACGCGGCCGGCGAGTCGCTGGCGCGCACGAAGCTGACCAGCGTGACCGTATGCTGCGCCGCCAGGTGCCGCAGCACGTAGTAGGCGCGCACCTTGGGGCCGGCGTCGAGCGGGTAGGGCAACACTTGAGTGAGGAAGAGAACGTTCACGTCGGTTTAGAAAGTGCGCAGTTGCGCCAACACTTGCCCATAGCCGGCCAGCATGTCACGGGCGTGGGTTTGCGCCGCGCCGGTCGCCCGCACCCGGCGGAGGCTCCAGAGCCCCAGCCGCAGCAGCGCCGCCATGGCGATGATGCTCTTGAGCAGCGCGCGCCGCAGGAGGCCAGGCGTGCGGTGTTTGCGATAGAACTGGCAGTAGCTGCGGTAGAACTGCGGCAGGTTGCGGCGCGGGTTTTGATCCATGCTGTGCTGCCCCAGGTGAACGATCGCGGCGGTCGGCACATAGTGGCTGGCGCGGCCGTGCTGTTGGGCGCGGTAGCACCAATCGGTTTCTTCCAGAAACAAGAAATAGCTCGCGTCTAGGCCGCCCAATTGCTGCCACAGCGCGCGCGGGATGAGCAGCGCCGCGCCCAACAGATGATCGACTGCGCGCGGCTGGGTGAGCTCGGCCGGCTGATACTCGGTTTGGCGGGCGAACGGCAGGCCGGGCAGCTTCCACAAATACAGCGCATCGGCGAGCGCCATGCCCAGCCCCGGAAAGCCGCGCCAGCATGAGCGCTGCCGGGAGCCGTCGGGGTTGAGCAGGCGCGGGCCAAGCGCGCCGGCGGTGGGGTGCGCCTCGGCATAGTCCACCAAAATCTCCAGCGCGCCGGGCGGCACGCGGGTATCGGGATTGAGGAGCAGCAGGTAGCGCCCGTGCGCGGCCTGGGCCGCCTGGTTGTTGGCC
This sequence comes from Anaerolineales bacterium, assembly GCA_038252885.1. Lineage (GTDB taxonomy): Bacteria > Chloroflexota > Anaerolineae > Anaerolineales > UBA6663 > JADZEK01. Next base: position 13,143 of record JBBRZY010000026.1, read on the forward strand.
GCCGCGAAGCCCACGTTGTGCGCATTCGCCAGCAGCGTGACGGCGGGAGCGCGCGCGCCCAGCAGCGCCAGGCTGTCATCGCCGGAGGCGTTGTCGACTACCAGCGTCTCAAAGCGCAGCCGGCCCGCGCCGGCCGGCAGACTGTCCAGGCAGCCGCCCAGCACCGTGGCGGCGTTCCAGTTGACGATGAGAATCGAGAGGTCGAGGTCTGTCACGGCCGGGCGCAGGGACTACGCCGGCGCAGTCAGGCAGGCTTGCAGCAGCGTTTGATCTTGCTCTGCCCGCAGCCGCCAGCGCGGCCGCTTGGCCGCGCGCGCGGGCAGGATCAGCAGCGCGCGCCACAGCGCCAGCCGCAGCGCTGCACTGACGAAGAAGGCGGCTCGCAGCGCCCAGGTGGCGGCGGCGCCGTAATGCTGCGAAAAAAAGCGCAGCTTGCTGGCATACAACAGCCCATAGCTGCGCGCGGATTGCTGCTGGCTGCTGGCCCCGGCCTGGTGGATGATCTGCACTTGCGGCAAATACCAAACCGGAAAGCCGCCGCGCCCCAAGCGCCAGCACCAATCGGTTTCCTCGCTGTAGAGAAAATAGCCCTCGTCCATCAGCCCGACTTGTTCGATGGCCGCGCGGCGCACGAGCAGCGCCGCGCCCGCCACCCAATCGACCGCGTGCGGCTGCTCGCCGGGCACGGGGCGGGGGCTGGGGGCATAGGGGCCGAGCCACCAGCGGGCCAGCCCGGTGAGCAAGCTAAGCTCAGACAGCAGAGTGGGAAAGCGCGCATACGAGGCCTGGAAGCTGCCATCGCGGTTGACCAACTGCGGGCCAAGCGCGCCGACGGCGGGGTGCTCGTCTAAGAAGCGCAGCATGGCCGACAGCGCGCCCGGCTGGGCCAGCGCGTCGCTGTTGAATAGGAGCACATGGCGGCCGGTGCTGGCGCGGATGGCCTGATTGTTGGCCGCCGCGAAGCCCAGGTTGGCGCTGTTCTCGATCAGATGCACGGTCGGAAATTGCTGCCGCACCAGGGCGGCGCTGCCATCATGCGAGGCGTTGTCGACCACCCATATCTCAAATAGGCCGGCGGGCGGGTGGGCGAAGAGGGAGGTCAGGCAGGCCGAGAGCAGGTCGCGGGTGTTCCAATTGACGACGATAACCGACAGGTCCATTTCGCGTTCAGGCGGCGACGGTTATCTCGTTGGTCGCGGTCGGGGTGGGGGCCAGGCTCTGGCGCTGGATGTTTTGCAGCGCCACCAGCAGGCCCAGGAAGAGCCAGCCCAGGACGCTGGCGCGGAAGCCGGCGATGCCGATGTTGTAAACGAAGGGGATGAACCAATCGCCCAAGACGCCCGAGATCAACATGCCGACTAGGCCGGCCAAACACGCCGCCGCAAAACCACGGCCGAAGCCGTCGAGGGTCGAGCGGTAGACGCGCAGCCCGGTGCGGGCGCTGGAGATAGCAAACCAGGTGAGGAAGAACGCGCCGGCCAGCCCGGTCTGCGCCAGGATGTCGACATATTGGTTGTGCGAATTGAAGCGTACGTACCACCCCAGGATGGCATACAGCGGGGTGTAGTAATAGTAGTTGGCCGGGCCGACGCCAAAGATCGGGCTAACGCGCACGATCTCGAGGATGATGCGCGAGGCGGCCTCGCGGGTGGTCAGGCTGTATTCGTTGCCCGAGACCAGCAGCGCCTGGATGGTGGGCAGATAGAGCAGAACGCCCAGCGCGGCGAGCACGCCCAGGCCGGTGGTCAGGCGCGGCCAGCGCAGCCAACCCACGATGCCCAGGCCGGCCACCATCGGCAGCCAGCCCGAGGCCCAGTCGCGGTTCTCAGGCATCACGCGATTCAATAGCGTGAAAAAGGCGAGCAGCGCCAGCACCCCGCGCCAGCGCAAGCCCAGGTTGTGATTGAACAGCGCTTGACCGGCCGTCAGCACAACGAGCCAGAGCCAGAACAGGCTGCCGTCGGCGCCGCTGACAAAGAGGTGGCCGATGGCGGCCCGAAGCGGCGGCAACCAGAGGGCGGCGACATACAAGCCACCCAAGGCGATAAAGCCGAAGACGGTAATTTTCAGCCAGCGCAGGTTGGTGATCAGGTTGGCCGCCAGCCAAAAGGCCACGGCCGAGAAGACGAAGATGCCCCAGCCGCCGATCTGCGCGCGAAAGGGCGCGAGCGTGGCAAAGACATTCCAGGGCAGGTAGCCAATGAGCAGCGCCAGGCTGGTGCTGATCACCAGGCCGAGCAGCGCCCAGTTGGCGCTGGTGGGCGCAAGGTGGAGTTTGCCGGCCATGAACATGCGCACAAGCCAAATGCCCCCCAGCAGCGGCACGAGCAGGAAGGGCGCGTTGAGGCTGGTGCCGGTGCCGGTGCCGATGGAGAAGGGAATGACCAGGGCCGCGGCGATGATGAGCGGCACGCCCCAATGGGGGTTTACGAACAGCAGCCAGCCGGCCACGGCCACGAGCGGCAGGGCAATGGCTTGCAGGGTGGGGTTTTGGCCGAAGTAGTAGGCCGCCCAGAGGGTCGCCAGGATGATGGCCCACCGCATGATGAACGGGCCAGTGCGGGCGTTGCGCCAGCGGTTGGGCAAGACTTGTTGAAGGGCACTCATCGTCGCTCTCGCAGACCTCTTTGAAACCCCACCCTGCAAGCCATTGCCCTGC
>JBBRZY010000027.1:0-15792 GCA_038252885.1 Anaerolineales bacterium
CCGTCTTCGCTGCCCCACTGGCGGCCGTGGTCGAGCACCGGCCGCTTGCGCCCGCGCCAGGTGAAGCTCAGCACCGTGATGTGCCCGTCCTCGCCGAAGCGGGCCTCGACTTCAATGGGTTCGGTCATGGCAGGGTAGGGCGCGCCCGCAGATAGGCGTGCACCATTGCCAGCGCCGCTTCGGCCGACTGGGCCTTGTTGGCCTCGCGGTCGCCGGCCCACACATAGCGCTCGCACGTCTCAGCGTCCTGCGCGGCCAATGCAATATAGGTCAGGCCGACGGGCTTGCCGGTTGTCGCGCCGCCCGGGCCGGCGATGCCGGTAATGGCGACGGCCACATCGGCCCGCAGCACGCGGCGCGCGCCCTGCGCCATCTGCCGCGCCACGGCCTCGCTGACTGCGCCCTGGCCGTAGAGCGTGGCGTGGTCCACCCCTAGCACAAACTCTTTCACGTCGTAGGCGTACGACACCACGCCGCCCAGGAAGTAAGCCGACGAGCCAGACACGTTGGTCAGGCGGTGGCTCACCAGCCCGCCGGTGCACGACTCGGCCGTCGCCAGCGTCAGGTGGTGGATATTGAGCAGGCCGCCAATTAGATATTCGAGGGGTAGAGTGTCAGCCGCCATGGCTGCATTATAAGTGCAATTTGTGCGCCAAATGGCCTCTTTATCCACTCGAACAGATGCGCTATAATGGCCGCCTATGTTCCGCGAAGACTACATCGTCCGCCTCATCGCGCAGGCCGCCACCGCCATCGCCTACATCCTGGGGCTGAGCCAACGCGAGCGCTACCCCGAGGCGCTGGCCGAGGTGGAGCGCGCGCTGCAATTTCACCTGGGCCTCAGCCTGGGCCTGGTCACCGCGCTGCCCGCCAACGAGCTGGTCGACCTGGCGCGCCAGGGCGAAATGCTGGAGATCGGCAAGCTGGTGGTGCTGGCCGACCTGCTGCAAGCCGAGGGCGACATCTACACCGCGCAGGGCTGGCCCGGCGAGGCGACCGACCGCTACGCCAAGGCGCTGGAACTGTATCTCGAAGTGGCCGCCTCGGGCGAGAACAGCCGCCAAGCGCTGGCCGACCGGCTGGCTGTGCTGGGCGACAAGCTGCCCCCGGCCGCCATCGCGCCCGACATCCAGACCTGGTGGGACTTCATCAAGTCGGACGAGCCGCTGGCCGCGCCCGACGCGGCGCCGAGCGACCTGTACGACGCGGACCCGCGCGTATAGCCGGTCATGACCCCGAACGAACTGCTGCAACAAAAACTCGATACGCTGCCCACCAAGCCGGGCTGTTACCTGTACAAGGACAGCACTGGCAAGATCATTTACGTGGGCAAGGCCATCAACCTGCGCAACCGCGTGCGCTCATACTTCCACGAGACGGTCGACTCGCCCAAGACGGCGCAGTTGGTCAGCCAGATCGCCGACCTGGAGACCATCATCGTCGGCTCAGAACTCGAGGCCCTGATCCTCGAGATGAACCTGATCAAGAAGCACCGGCCGAAGTACAACGTCCGCCTGAAAGACGACAAGCGCTACCCGTATATCAAGGTCCACTACGCCGACCCGTTCCCGACCGTGACGGTCACGCGCCGCATGGACGACGACGGCAGCCGCTACTTCGGCCCGTACACCAGCGTATGGGCGGTGCACCAGACGCTCGATGTGCTGCGTAAAATTTTCCCGTACCTCACCTGCGACCGCGTGATCACCGGCACCGACCCGCGCGCCTGTTTATACTGGGACATCAAACTGTGCCTCGCGCCCTGCATCGGCGCGTCGAGCCAGGCGCAGTATCGGGCCATGATCGACGACTTGTGCCGCTTCCTGCGCGGCCACACTGAGGGCGTGGTGACCCGCCTGCGCGACGAGATGAAGCGCGCCAGCCAGAACCTGGAGTTTGAGAAGGCCGGGGTGGTGCGCGACCAGTTGATTGCCATTGAGCGCGTGGTCGAGAAGCAAAAGGTGATCACGACCGAGCAGGTGGACTCAGACGTGATCGCCTTCGCGCGCTCGAACGGCGAGGCCTGCGTGCAGATCTTCTTCATCCGGGCCGGCAAGCTGATCGGCCGCGAGTACTTCGTGCTGGAAGGCACGGCCGAGGAGACCGACAACAGCATCGTGGAGCAGTTCGTCAAGCAGTTCTACGACGAGGCGGCCTACATTCCGCCGGAGGTGCTGCTGCCGGAGGAGATCGAGGAGGCGCGCATCATCAACGAGTGGCTGACCAGCAAGCGCGGCGGCGAGCGCGTGACGCTGACCGTGCCGCGCCGCGGCCCCAAGCGCGGCCTGATCGAGATGGCAACCGAGAATGCCACCGAGACGCTGGCCTCGCTGAAAGCGCAGTGGGAAGCCGACACCAACAAGCACGTGCAGGCGCTGGCCGAGGTGCAAGCCGCGCTCAACCTGGCCGCGCCGCCCAACCGCATTGAGTGCTACGACATCTCGAACACGCAGGGCACCGCCGCCACCGCCTCGATGGTGGTGTTTGAGCAGGGCGCGCCCAAGAAGGCCCACTACCGCAGCTTCAGCATCAAATCAGTCGAAGGCCCGAACGACTTTGCCTCGATGCAGGAAGCGCTCACCCGCCGCTTCCGTCGCTGGCACGATGCGCAGGCGGTGCCGGTGGCGGGGGTGGTGAGGAGCGATGTGTTGGAGGAGTCTGAAGGGTCTGAAGGGCCTAAGGGGTCTAAAGGGGAAGAACAAGCGCATGTGGCGCTGGGTGCCGCCGTTTCGATTGAGCTGCCGGTGATCAACGCAGCGCCTGACCAAAACTCGCCCCTTATACCCTTTAGTCCCCTTAGTCCCCCTGCCTCCCCCATCGCCCTTGGCGCCCCGGCCGTGCGCGCCCCCGGCCAGAAAGTGGACGAGAGCTTTTCGCGCCTGCCCGACCTGCTGATCATTGACGGCGGCAAGGGCCAATTGGGCGTGGCGGTGGAGGTGCTCAAGCAGTTCGGGCTGTTCGGGCGCGTGCCGGTGTGCGGCCTGGCCAAACAGCAGGAAGAGATTTTCCTGCCCGGCCAGCCGACGCCGATCTTGCTGCCGCGCCGGTCGCAGGCGCTTTACCTGGTGCAGCGCGTGCGCGACGAGGCCCACCGCTTTGCGCTCTCGCGCCACCGGGTGCGGCGCGGCAAGATCGGGCTGGCCTCGCAGCTTGATGCCATCCCCGGCATCGGCCCGGCCCGCCGCAAGGCGCTGCTGCGGCGCTTCGGCTCGCTCGACGGCATCAAAGACGCCACGGTGGACCAACTCGCCAACGTGCGCGGCATGACGCGCGCCGCTGCCGAGGCCCTCAAGGCTAATCTTTAGGCAAGCTCGGGCCTTTATTCCGGCCTTTCCCCTGAGTCCCCCGCGTCTCCAACGCACTTTGCCTCCCCAGCCCTTTCTCCACATATCTCCACAGACAACGCGCCCCGCTTGTGCTATGTTTCTGGGTGCTTGCGGCGTGAGCGGCCGGGATTGGCCCAGCCAGGTGACGCCGCCGATTTAGGCTAAGCCACGCATGTCAAAAAATACCTCAAAGACCAGCCCCACGCCGCCCCGCGCGCGCGAGGCGCAGCTATTGATCGGCCTGTTGGCGCTGATCGTGGTGGGCGTCTTGGTGTCAACCGCGGCGGTGCTCATCGCGCCGCCCGTGCCCACGCCTTACCCCACCAGCGCGTCGTTGGCGGCCCTGCCGAACTGCGACGTGCCGAACCTCACCTGGACCGTGCCGGGCTGGCTGCTGCGCGGCGGCGCGCCAACGGCTGAGGCGCTAACCTGCCTGGCGCGGGCGGGCGTGGATGTGGTGGTGGATCAGCGCGAGCCGGCAGAAGACACACTGGGCGAGGCGGCGTTGGCCGTGCAGGCCGGGCTGGTGTACGTCAACCTGGGCATCCCCATCAACACCGCGCCCGACCCGACGATCCTGGCCGCATGGATCACCACGGTCGAGACACACCTGGACGCCGATCAGGTGGTGCTGGTGCATGACGGCGGCGACGGCGGGCGCGTGGGCTTGTGGGACGCGGTCTACCAAATGCGCCACCGGCTGGCGCGCGCCGAAGCAGTGGACAAGTTCTACATTGGTACGGCGCTGCCGTTTGACGGCGCGGCCATCGGCTGCGACGCGGGCGGCAACGGCCAGGTGCAAGCGCTGGCCGAGATGACGGGCCACCTGACCGGCACACCGTACACGCCCGCCGTGGATGAGTACGGCACGGTGTGGGCCGCCTGCCCGGCGCCCGCGTATATGGCGGAGTGGAAGTACCCGTTCTCGGCCGTGACGCCGGACGAGAACTAAGAGCAGAGAAAAGAGAAAGAGAAAGAGAAAAAGGATGGGCGGAGGGGTACGTCATCACAGCACCTGCGAGTGAGATCGGCCGAACCGACGGAAAATGAAAAACGAGACTGGGTGGTTGAGGCAAAGCCTCAACCACCCCGTCTCGTTTTGTCAGCCATGGGTAACGGCTAGAGTTTTAACCCTGGGACCGCGCTATACCAACTTAGCAGCCTTTACATCCGCTACGCGAAGCGACACCTGCCCGGAATCAGGTGCTGGGTCGGTTGCCACCGGCGCCACTAGTCTGCGGCGACGACGATCAGGCGGTCGGCTTCGCTGAAGGTGACGGTCTTGTCTTTGTCGGGGTTCACCGCCACGCCGTAGGCCTTGCTGGCGTCGCCGGCGTGGGCGCGCAGGCGGTAGCCCAGGGCGATCTCGCCGCGCTGGCGGGCGGCGGCCGTCACGGTGTAGAAGTTCACCGGCTGGCCGAGCTTCAGGTAGCTGCTAGCGGGCTTCAAGTAAATCTCGGAGCCTTCGGGGTCGAAGAGCCCGGCGAAGAGCGCATTCAATTGTTTGTTCTCCGACACCTGTGACAAGATCAAGCTGACCAGCTTATCGCTGACGATGAAGTCGTCGGCGCGCGTGACCTCGGCCAGGGCGCGGTTGCGCAGGTCGAGCATCTCGCTCACGATGGACAGCGTGTGCCCGCCCCGGTCGGCGATGTCGCGCAGGTGCAGGAGCGTGATGAGCGTCTTGGCGTCGGCCTGCTGCTTGTCGAGCGTGTCGGAGTAAGACAGCACGATGATGTGGTCATAGCTTTGCAATTGCAAGGCGTCGAGCGTGCGGCGGTCGGTGGTCTCGCCCGTTTGCACCGTCACGGTCTGGTGCCGCACACCGCTGCACTGGCGCTCCACTACCAGCATGGCCTCGTCCACGTCGCACACCACCGTCAGCACCGAGCCGGCAGCCACATAGGCATCGAGCGAGTTGATGATGGCGGGGGCGCGCCAGTTCCAGCCCAAGATCAAGCTGCGCTCGGGTTGGGCCGGCGCGGCGGCGCGCAGTTGAATGGCGCTCTCGTCCACCATGGCGGCGCCGGCCGGGGCCAGCTTAATGGTGTCGTCGTCTTCCGACACCACCACCAGCCGGTCGCCGGGCTTAAGCACCGTGTTCATGGGCGGGTTGAGGGTCGGCACGCCGCCGGCCGGGGCCAGCCCAATCACGGCCGAGTCGGCATAGGCCAGCAGCGCGTCGCCGAAGGTCTGGCCGTGCAGCGCCGGCTCCTCGTGAAAGTAGATCTCGTCGCCGCCGAAGTCGAGCAGTTCGGTGTAGACCACCGATAGCCCGCTCTGGCGGCAGGTCTGCGCGATAATGCGTGAGATCAGGTCGCCCACCAGCACTAATTCAACCTCGTCCTTGCCCACCATGCGGGCGGCTTCCATGTTTTTGGGGTCGCGGATTTCGGCCACCACATGATATGGCTCGGGCCGGCGGTTAGGGTTGTTGGTGATCGCCAGCATGGTCTTGATGACGCTCGAGTCGGGGTCTTCGCTCTCGGGCGCGAGCACGATGATGGCGCGCGCGCCGTGCGGGCTGGTGATGTCGAGGTCACTCAGGTCAATCGGGTTGCCGCTGCGGCAGACGATGCGCGTGCGGCCGGTGCGGCCGACCTTGTCGCGGATCTCATCTTCCATCTCGATCTTGTCTTTATCACCCAGGATGACGATGCACGAATTGCGCTGGTTGGCGTTGGCCAGCACCAACTCGGAGATGATCGAGAAAATTTGCTCGGACCAGCCCAGGATGATGGTGTGGCCCGACTCGATCACGCGCGAGCGGCCCTTGCGCAGCTCCTCCAGCTTGTCTTCAATGCCGTTGTTGATGACGCCGATCAGCGCGCTGATGACGAAGATGCCGCCCAGCGTGATCGCCAGCGAAGCGAACCGAAAGCGCCAGCCCTCGTCGGCGCCCATGGTGCCGGCGTCGAGCGTGCGCATGAGGCTGTTCCACATGGCCTCGGGCAGGGTTAGGCTGTCGCCGGCATCGCCGGGGCGCAGGCCAAAAATGGTGACCACGGCGCTGATCAGGAAGATGACCAGGCCGGAGACCAGCGCCAGCCCGCCGATCAGGGCGATGGTGCCGCGCGCCATGTAGTTGTCGAAGGCGTACCGCAGGCGATCCATCAGGGTGGTGGGTTGCATAGACTTTCCTTTCGAACCTTAGGCTAGTGAAACTGGGGTACCAGCGCGACCACCACCCAGAACGCCAGCCCAGCGAGCAGGGATAGCCACCTCGTCAGCCAGAGCAGCGCCGGAGGCAGTGTCCCCAGTTCCTCAATAAAGAAGGTGACCCTAACGGTAGTTTACAGCAGGCCGGGCGTTATGACACTAGCAGAGGTGGTTGGCAAGTGAGGGTCGGCGTCAGGGAGCATTTCAGTTTAGGGGCCAAGTTGGAAAAAGACTGGGTCGCCGGCAACGTCGAGACTGGTTCTCACCGCAATGGGGGGCTGTGAGACTGCGTATCTGACCGAAGGAATTTTTTATCAGGGGAGGGTGGGCAAGCCCACCCTCCCCTGATAAAAAATTCTGGCTGGCCCAAAGCGGCAGCGGCCCTCCAGGGCGTGTAAACCCGCGGGTCCCTGCGACCAACGGGCCTGTAAGTCAATCGCCCCGGCGGCAGTCGGCTGGCGAGTGCGCGGATTAGCCCGACCCAACGCCGTGCGCAGGCGTCGCCGGTCCTGAGGTTATTGCCCCCAAACTGACATACACCCTCGGCGTCACTGGCAAGTGACCGCCCGGCCGGGTACAATGCACAACACGCGCCGCCGCTTAGGCGCTTTTTTGTCCCTTATGACTGACACCCTCCCGCCCGAACCCACCCCGCCGGCCGACGAAAATCGCGGCCTGGCCCGCAGCGCCACCATCATCGCTTTGGGCAATATCGCCTCGCGCGTGCTGGGGCTGGTGCGCGACCGGGTGCAGGGCCACTACTTCGGCTCCACCGGCCCGGTCAGCGCCTACCAATCGGCCGTCATCATCCCGGTGACGATCTACGACCTGCTGATCGGCGGCATGGTCAGCAGCGCGCTGGTGCCGGTGTTCAGCGAGTACCTGGCGCGCAACCGGCGCGATGAGCTGTGGCGGCTGGTGGGCACGCTGCTGGCCGTGCTGACCATGGCGCTGGCCGCCTTTGTGGTAGTCGTGCAGTTAGCCGCCCCGCAGATCGCCGACTTTATGGCGCCCGACTACTCGCCCGAGTTGCGCAGCCTGCTCATCCGGCTGCTGCGCGTGCTGGTGTTCGGCCTGTTCTTCATGAGCCTGTCGGCCGTGCTGTCCGGGCTGCTGTACGCCCTCAAGCGCTTCACGCTGCCGACCTTTACCGCCGCGCTGTTCAACCTGGGCATCATCATCGGCGCGCTGCTGCTGCAAGGTCAGTTGGGCGTCACCAGCCTGGCGGTCGGGCTGCTGCTGGGCGCGGCGCTGCAAGTGGCGGTGCAACTGCCGGGGCTGCGCGGCACCAAGCTCACCTTGCGCGGCAAGATTGATTGGGGCCACCCCGGCCTGCGCCAGATCGGGCGGTTGTACCTGCCCATCATCCTGGGGCTGGTCATCAGCAACGCCTCAGTGCTCATCAGCACCCGGCTGATCAACTCGACTGGCGAACGCAGTTTTGCCTGGAACGACTACGCCACCAGTCTGATGCAGTTTCCGCTGGGGCTGGTGGTCACGGCCGTGTCGGTGGCCATCCTGCCGACGCTCTCGCGCCAGGCCGTCACTTCTGAAAAAGACTTTCGGGCCACGCTGGCGCAGGGGCTGCGGCTGGTGCTGGCGTTGATCATCCCGGCCGTGGCCGGCATGATGCTGCTGGCCCACCCGATCACGGCGCTGGTGTACGAGAGCGGCGCGTTCACCCCCGGCGACACCAGCATCGTCAGCCTGGTGCTGCGAGTGCAAATGCTGGGCGTGTTCTTTGCCGCTGTGGACCAACCGCTGATCTTTGCCTTCTACGCTCGCAAAGACACGCTCACCCCGGCGCTGGTGGGAATGGCGTGCGTCGGGCTGTATCTGCTGGTGGCGCTGGTGATCTCGTGGCTGCGGCCGCTGACGCTGCTCGATCTGGTGACGGCCAACGACGCCCAACTGGCGGCGCACGCGCTGATCATGCTCAACCTGTTCCGGCGGCGGCTGGGCGGCTTCGACGACCGGAGCGTGTGGTCTACGCTAGGCCGGGCCTCAGCCGCCGCGGCCGTGATGCTGCTGTTCACCGGCGCGGCGCTGTGGGCGGTGGGGCTGGTCGGTCTGCCGGCGAGCTTCATGCAGCGCTTGGTGAGCGTGGCCGTGCCGGGCGGCGTGGGGCTGGTGGCTTACTTCTGGCTGGCCGAGCGGCTCAAAGTGGCCGAGCTGGGCCAGGCGCTTACGCTGCTGCGGCGGCGCCTTGGTCTATAATAATCGCCCATGCCCGATCAACGATCACTGCCCCCCGAGCTTTACACCAAAGACTATTTCCTCCACGCCTGCGAAGGCTTTGAGGAGTTCAGCGAGTCGCAAGGCGACCGGCTCTCGCGCCGGCTGACGGCGGCCTTTGCCGTGGCCGAGGTCGGCGCCGGAATGAAGGTGCTCGACGTGGGCTGCGGGCGCGGCGAAATCCTGCGCCACTGCGCGCGGCTGGGGGCCGACGCCTATGGCATTGACTACGCGCCGGTGGCGATTGAGCTGGCCAGCCAGGCCGTGGCCGGCGAAAGCGAGTCTCCCGGCAAGACCGGCGTGGCCCAGTCCGACGCCAAGCGGCTGCCGTTCCCCAACGCCTACTTCGACCGGGTGCTGATGTTCGACGTGGTGGAGCACCTGTTTCCGTGGGAGTTGGCGCAGAGCATGGCCGAGATCCGGCGGGTGCTCAAGCCGGGCGGGGCCTTCATCGTGCACACTGCGCCGAACGTGTGGTACGACCGCTACGCCTACCCGGTGGTGCGCTTCGTGCGCACCCTGCTGGGGCAGGGGGCGGCCTACCCCAAGAACCCACGCGCGCTGAACGTCAGCGCCAACGTCGAGGTGCACGTGAACGAGCAGAGCCAGATGAGCCTGGCGCGCGCGCTGCGGCAGTCGGGCTTCGAGCGCGTCAAGGCCTGGCTCGAGTCGCCGCCGCAGAACCGGCAAGAGGGGCAGGTGTTCGCCGGGGCGCGCGTGCTGCTGTTCAAGCTGCCGCCCTTCCGCTACTTCTTCGAGCGCGAAGTGTTTGCCGTCGGCCGCAAGCCCGCCGCCGGCTGAGCCGCCGTTTACCCACGAGGTCGCCATGCTCTACCGTCACCTGGGCCGCACCGGCCTGCTCGTCTCGGATATTTGTCTGGGCACCATGCAGTTCCGCTGGACGGCGGACGACGCCAACTCCAACGCCGTGCTCGACGCCTTCTTTAACGGCGGCGGCAACTTCATCGACACGGCCGACGTGTACTCGCGCTGGGCGGCCGGGCTGAAGGGCGGCGAGGCCGAGACCGTCATCGGCGAGTGGTTCGCGCGGCGCGGCAACCGGCAAGACGTGGTGCTGGCGACCAAGGTGCGCGGGCGCATGTGGGACGGCCCGAATGGCGAGGGCCTCAGCCGCGCCCACATCCTGCGCGCGGTGGAAGGCTCGCTGCGCCGCCTGCAAACCGACTACATTGACCTGTACCAGACGCACGCGCCCGACAACGACACGCCCATCGAGGAGACGCTGCGCGCCCTGGACGACCTGGTGCACCAGGGCAAGGTGCGCTACGTGGGCTGCTCAAATTACAACGGCTACCAGCTCATGGAGGCCACGCTGACGGCGCGGCACGCCAGCCTGCACCCTTACGTCTCGCTCCAGCCGCACTACTCGCTGGTGGAGCGCGAGACCTATGAGAAGCACGTGCTGCCAGTCGTCAAGCAGTTTGGCATCGGCGTCATCCCCTACAGCCCGCTCGGGCGCGGCTTCCTCACCGGCAAATATCGCCGGGGCGCGGTGCCGCCCGCCAGCGAGCGCCTGAACAGCGTGCAGAAGCTGCTGACCGACCGCAACTTCGATCTGCTGGAGAAGCTCGAAGCGTTAGGCGCGGCGCGTTCGCCAGGGCGCACCTCCGGGCAGATGGCGCTGGCCTGGCTGTTGAGCAAGCCAGAGATCAGCTCGGTCATCATCGGCGCGAACACCGTGGAGCAGTTGAACGACAGCCTGGGCGCGACCGGCCTGCGCCTGACGGCCGACGAGGCCTTGGCGCTGGACGGGCTCTCGGACCCGCGCCCGGCCGCCTAAGCGCCGCCGCGTGCTGCGCCCATTGCGCGTGACGACCGTGGCGCGCCCGCCTCTCGAAGCACGAGCGATCGCCACCCGCTGGCCGTGGGTGGCGGTCGCTTTGTTTTTGCTCGCTCTGGCGCTGCGCCTGTATCGCCTGAACGCCGACCCGTTGTGGCAAGATGAGCTGTATGCGGTGCAGTTGGGCCGCCTGGGCCTGGGCGCCATCTTCGCCAACAGCCTGGCCGACCCGCACCCGCCGTTGCTCTATTTGCTGCTGTGGCTCGGCTCTGGCTTCGCCACGGCGCGCGGTGAGTGGGCCTACCGTTGGATGGCAGTGCTGGGTGGGGCGGCGACGATCCCGCTGGTATATGCGCTGGCGCGGCGCTGGGCCGGGCGCGGGGCGGCAGCTTTGGCGGCGCTGGCGCTGGCGGTGTCGCCGGAGCACCTGTTTTACAGCCAGGAGGCCCGCGCCTATGGGGTGATCATTGGCCTGGCCGCGCTGAGCGCGTGGGTGCTGGTGACCAATCGGCTGAGCGCGCCCCGCCGCTGGTGGCTGTGGGCGGCGCTGTCGGCGGTCGGGCTGTGGCTCAACTACGGCTACCTGATGGTAGTGGGTGTGCAGGCGCTGTTTGTGCTGGCCGTGGCGCGCCGGCAGCGCGGGGTACGGCCGGCCCTGGCACTGGCCGGCGTGGCGCTGCTGGCTATCGCGCCGCTGGCGGCCATCACCTTGGCCCAATCGGCTCGCCTGTTCTCGGGTGAACCGCTGGGGCTGTGGACCACGGCCCAGTCGCTGGCCGCTGGAGACCTGGCCCGCTATGGCGCCTATTGGGGGAACACCTGGCTGGCGGGCGTGCTGGTGCTGTTGGTGGGGCTGGGGGTGGGGCGGCTGGCGCGGCAGGCCCGCGACGGCTGGGCGCTGTATGCCCCGGCCCAGGTGCTGCTGCCGCTGGCGGCGTTCTTCCTCATCGTCCGGCCGCTCCTGCATATCAACGTCGAGTTGTTTCAGGCGCGGCAGTTTCTGGTGCTGCTGCCGGCCGCAATGGTGGTGGCCGCCGCCGGGCTAGAGCAACTGCGGGCCGCGCTGCAGCCACGCGTGGGGCGACCGGCCCCAACTCGGTTGGGGTGGCCGTTGGCCGTTGGGGGCGCGGCACTGCTGGCCGGGCTGCTCTTCGCGAGCTATGTCGGCCTGAGCCGCTATTGGGAGCATTCCAAAAGCCCGGAGGGGCTGGTGGCGCGTTTCGTGCGTGACCACGGCGCGCCCGGCACGGCGGTGATCAGTATGCACATCGCGATGGACGCCGCCCTGAGCTTCTACGCGCCGGACGCGGCCGCTTATTTCACCAAACCCTACCCGCAGCCGCACGGGCTGTACTTTTCTGACTCGCTCAGCGTGCAGATGCGCGCCTGGCCGACGATGCAATGGACGCACCCGGCGACCGAGTTGGGTCGGTACCCGCGCCGCTGGGTGGGCTGGCAGATGGGCGTGAATGACGCCCTGGCGGCCGAGGTGATGGCGGGCTGTACGCCGGTCGCCGGCGCGACGGCCGAGTTCCCGCCGTTCAAGGTGGCGCTGGTGGAGAATTGTCCCCCGTAACTAGCCGGCCGCCAGCGCCGCCAGCACGGCCTCGAAGCTGGGCAACTCGTCGGCGTCTTTGAAGTCTGCCAGCCGGCGATAGACTTCTGCCGCGGCGGCGTGAAACTCGCCCGGCAGGCCGGCGCTGCGGAAGGTGGCGGCGATCTCATCCATCTCGCCGGTGAAGCGCCAAGCCTTGGCGGTGACTGACCGCGCGCGTTGCTCGGCTTGCGCGCCAAAGTTCTCGCCGTCGCGCGCCCACTCGCGGAACAGCGCCGGGCGCACCCCCAACTGCTCGGCCGTCGCCAGCACCGCGCACAGCAGCGCCGTGGTGCCCTTGGCGTAGGCGGCATAGCACATCTTCAGCGCCGAGGCTTGCCCGACGGCCGGCCCCAGGTCGTGCGTGAGGAGCGGGCTGCCGCTGAACAGGTCGGCGATTTCGGCCGCGCGCGGGCCGGCCAGCGCCAGGGTGGTCGTCCCTGGCTTCCAGGCCGGTGGGCCGATCAACCCGCCATCGACCAGGTCAATCCCGGCCGCCGCCAGGGCCGCGCCGATGCGGGTGACGCGTTCTGGGGCGATGGCGTTGGCGTCCAGGTACAGGCCGCGAAAGCCGCGCGCCGCCACCTCGCGCGCCACGTCTTCGGCGGCGTGCGGCGGGCAGACGCTGAGGATGATCGCCGACTGTTGGCAGACCGCCGCCACGCTGCCCGCGTCAGTCAGGCCGGCGGCATCGGCCCGCGCCGCCGTGGCTGCGCTGCGCCCGGCGGAGGCCCAGTAGACCGTATGCCCACCTGTCCGCGCCGCCGCCGCCACCGAAACGCCCATCGCGCCGGGGTGCAAGATGCCGATGTGTTTGGTTGCCATGCTCAGTGCTCCTTACTATCAGCGCCAACGCTCACCGTGGCTGCGATTATAACTGGCCGGCCAGGCGGTCGAATGAAGTATCTGTAGTATTGAGGGTGGGATTCCTCACCCCGCCAATCCGGCCACAATGCCACAAGCCCGCGAGCGGGGCTTCGGAATGACAGGGTCGGGTGGGGGACAGTGCGCAAATTGATAGGCGGCCTGAGCCCTAGCGCAGCCTTCCTTGAGTGCCCACCGCTGTCGGTCCCTGGTGGTGGTCCTGGCGCGCTACTTGCACCTCCGCCTACCCACCGGCTAGAATGGCCCTATGAAAGATCGCCGCTCCGTAGACGACCTCTCGATTTCCGAGCTGCAGCGCGTGCTGTCGGAGAAGAAGCGCATCGCGCGCGAAGCCCGGCTGGCCCGCTACCGCGAGACCGGCCGCGCGGTGCAACTGTCCATCGGCACCGCGCCCGAAGCCGCCACCCCCGGCCAGGATGAGCCGCGCCGCCGCGCTCCGCGCAGCCTGCCCCGCCGCTTGTTCGACTTCTTTCTGCTGATCGTGGAGGTCGGGGCCGTGCTCGGGCTGGTGTATGTGCTCTACAACGGCAGCGAAATTTTGGCGCAACTCAACCGGGAGGTGAACCAGACGGTGGCCCAGTCGCTGCCGAGCTTTACCGCCACGCCGCTCGTCACGGCCGTAGTGCTGCCTTCCGGCCACACGCCGCCGACTTCGGTCGAGGGCGGCCAGCCCAACGACGCCGAGATCCCCGAGAGCCTGCGCCCGCTGGTGCAGTCGCTGCCGCCGGTCGTCATCCCCACCCAGGGGCCGAGCCAGGCGCTGCGGGTAGTCATCGCGGCCATCAACGTCGATGCCATCATTGTGCAGGGCGATGGCTGGGATCAGCTCAAGAAGGGCGTCGGCCAGCGCGTGGGCGCGCCCGACCCCGGCCAGGATGGCAACCTGGTGCTCTCGGCCCACAACGACATCTTCGGCGAAATCTTCCGCCGGCTCGACGAACTGGCCCCCGGCGACGAGATTCAAATCTACACCGCCAGCCAAATTTACACCTACGTCATCACCGGCACCCAAATTGTGCCGCCCACGCAGGTGAGCGTGATGGACCCGACCGCTTACCCTTCCATAACGCTTATTTCGTGTTATCCTTACCTGATCGACAACAAGCGGATCGTGGTCGCCGCTGACCTGAAAACCCAGTAACCGTGGGCCGCTGCGGCCGTTGTGAGCTGGGTTCGTGTCAAGGAGTGAATGATGAGCAACAAGAAGAAACCCAAGAAATTACGCAGCCCCAACCTGGCTGCCGCCGGCCTTCTGCGCGTGGCCGAGGGGCAGGGCGGTGGCGCTGAAGTGGGCGGGCCGGCCATGCGGTCCACGCCCGTCACCGGCGGCGCGCCCCGCCAGGCTGAGTTCGATTACACCTATGTCCGCCAGGACTTGCGCCGCATCCTGATCCTGGCCGGCAGCCTGATCGCCGTGATCGTCGCACTGTCTTTCGTACTGCGCTAACCGGCCCTGCCCCGCCGCCGGATGAGCCTGACCGGGCGCGTTCGGCGGCGTTTCATTTAACCCTGCTCAGATCGGCCCGCCTACTAGAAGGAGTCGTATGTCTCTGACGCTAAAAGCCCAGTTCCTGCTCGACCCCGACGTGGTCTACCTCAATCACGGTTCCTATGGCGCTTGCCCGGCGCCGGTCTTCGCCGACTATCAACACTGGCAGCGCGAGTTAGAGCGCGAGCCGGTGCAGTTCTTTGGCGCGCGCGCCCCTGGGCTCATGGCCGAGGCCCGCGCGGCATTGGGCGGGTTGCTAGGCGTCGGCGGCGACGAATTGGTCTTCTTCTCGAACCCCACCACCGCGGCCAACATGGTCGCCCGCAGCCTCAAGCTTGGGCCGGGCGACGAAGTGCTCAGCACCGATCATGGCTACGGCGCGATGGAGCGCACCTTTCAGTTTCTGGCTAAGAGCGCTGGCTTCAGCTATGTGCGCCGCCCCATGCCCATGCCCGTCACCACCGCTGCCAACTTCGTCGAGCGCTTCTGGGGCGGCGTTAACCCCAACACCAAAGTCATCTTCATTGACCACATCACCAGCGCCAGCGCGTTAATCTTCCCGGTGGCCGAAATTTGCCGCCGCGCGCGGGCGGCCGGCATCCTGACCATCATTGACGGCGCGCATGCCCCCAGCCAACTCAAGCTCAACCTGCCGGCGATTGACGCTGACCTGTACATTGGGGCGTGCCACAAGTGGCTGTGCGCGCCCAAAGGCTCGGCCTTCTTGTATGCCCGCCGCGAGCACCACGCCTGGCTGATGCCGTTGGTGGTCAGTTGGGGTTATCAGGTGGATGTGCCGCCGGGCGACGACCAACTGATTGACTATCACCAGTGGCAGGGCACGCGCGACATGTCGGCCTTCATCGCCACCAAGGCGGCGGTGGCCTTTCAGCAGGAGCACGACTGGGACACCGTGCGGGCCGACTGCCACGCGCTGCTGAAGGACACGCGCGCCCGCGTGCAGGCCCTGACTGAGATGCCGCCGCTGTATCCCGAGGCCGAGGCCGACACCTGGTACTCGCAGATGGCGACCCTGCCGCTGCCAGAGACGGACCTGAACGCGGTGCGCCAGCGGCTGTGGGGCGAGTACAAGATCGAGGCCCCCATCCACCGCTGGGGCGACCACAACGTGATTCGCATCTCGATCCAGGGCTACAACACGCAAGCGGATGCCGATACGCTGGTGACGGCGCTCAAAGCGGGGCTGGGGCGGTAGGAACTCGCGGGCAGTTCGGGGCGTCTGTAAGCCAATTGGCGCAGACACGGCGAGGTGGGCAGATGGCGCGACACACGCATTGGCTCA
>JBBRZY010000028.1:0-15597 GCA_038252885.1 Anaerolineales bacterium
AAGAAGTGGTCGAACTGCGCCGGCGTCTCGTGCAGGCCCATGCGAAAGTACACCTGCGCCATCGTCAACTGGTACTCGTCGGTGTACAGAATGCCTTCGGCGGTCGCTTCAGACTGTGGGTTCATAGGCTCAATGAGGGGTACGCCGGAGCGCGCGAGTGGAAGGCCGAGCGCGCAAGATTCTGGTCGAATATGAACTGCCCGTCCACACGCCCAACCAAAGTGACGGCCTTATCTTTTCTCTTTCTCTTACTTTTTTCGCTGCTTTCACTCGCCCGGCCGCTCGTAGAAGCATAGCAGCGTCGTTCCGTACTTGCGCTCGTCCACCAGCGTCAGGTTTTGCAGCACCTGCGGCGCGTATTCTTTGGGGTCAATCTGCGCCACGACCACGCCGTCGGGGTTCACCCAGCCGGGGCGGGCGTCGAGCGCGGCCAGCGCCTGCACCCACAGCCCCTTGTATTGCGGCGGCGCGACGTGAATATAGTCGAAGCCTTCTTTGGGGTCGTTGCGCAGGTAGATAAAAGCATCCGCGCGCAGCACCTTGGCTTGGCGGTCGAAGCCGACATGGCGCAGGTTGGCCTCGATGGTCTTGACGGCCTCGCGGTCGCTCTCAACAAACACTGCCTTCTGCGCGCCCCGACTGAGGGCTTCGATGCCCACGCTGCCGGTCCCGGCAAACAGATCGAGCACGGTCGCCTGGTCGAGGTCGCCGGCCAGCAAGTTGAAGAGCGCCTCTTTGGCCCGGTCTGAGATCGGGCGTGTGCCCTCGCCCGGCACCTGCGCCAGCCGGCGGCCCTTGGCCGTGCCCCCAATGATGCGAATTCCTGGCATAACTGCGCCGTGCCTTTCTAACCGCTCTAAACTTCGTCTTGGTAAACAAAACGGCGCGCCGCCCCCGGGCGCAGCACGCCGTCCACACTTCGCTGCCGCGCCGCGGTCAGCCGATGACCGGCGTCGGATCGGCTTCCAGGTGCCAGTTACCGCTCTGAATCTGGTTGATGTGACCCCGCGCCAGCCGCGCCAGCATCGTGCCGCGCACGGTGTTCTCCATCTGTGTGGTCAGCTTCACCACAGTTTCAAACACCGGCACGGCCAGCGTGCCCTGGTTGGCTTCTTTGTAGGCCAGCGCCAGCCCGTAGTGGGCATCCAAGTAGCTGTTGTCGAGCGCCAGGGCCGCCCTGAAGGCCGTGATGGCGTCGTCGTAATTATGCTGGCCGTAATAACCCCAGCCCAGGTTCGAATGGGCTTCGGCGCTGGTCGGGTTGGCGCTCGCCGCCGCTTTGTAGTTGTCTAAGATATTCGGGACTACGTCGGGCATCGGTCAATCCTCCCACAAGCGTTCAGGTCTTGGCTTCGATTATACCCGTGCCGCCGCGCCGCGCCAACTTTGGGCATGGCCAGGAGAAAACCTTGGGCCACCAATCGCTATGCGCGATTTTCACTAAGGGTACGGAGGCCAGTTGGCAGCGCCAGTGTCAGCGCAACCCGAGCAGAAATCAGCCCGCAATAATCGGTTACGGTTTGACTTCAAACGCATCCGTCAGGATCACGCCGTCTATCCCGGTTGGTCGGCCGGCCGCGTCGAGGAGCTGCATGCGCAGATTAGTCGCAGGGTCCCACAAGCCGGCGACGACTTGATAGCGGCCGGGCGGTGCGTCCAGCCGCAGAGCGGCGTCATGCTCATCGCGCACGTAGCGGTCCAGCGGCCAACGCCCGGTCGGGAAGTCAGCCGGGTTCCACTTGTCCGACTGGCCCCACAACTGCCCGTCTGGCCCGATCAAGTGGACAAACACACGCAGGTTCACCGGCACCGCCGCCAGCGCCTTCCAGTAAAGCGTCACCGGCACGATCTCGCCCGGCCGGGCGGAGGGCTGCGGCAAGTCGTAGCCCAGCAGCGCCACGTTATCTTCCAGCGGCGCATAGCGTTGGCGCTGGGCTACCAACACCTCATGCCCGGTAGATTGCACCTGCCACCAGCCCACCCCGTCGGCAATTTCGCGCAACGCCCACGCGCCCAGCACCACCAGCGTCAGCACCAGCGCCGCCGGCCGCCACTCTAGCACCTCGCGCGCCGGCCGCGTAATCGACAGCCGTAGCCGCCAGATCACTAGGCCCGCCAGCGCCGCCAGCGCCAGCGCGCTAAGGGTCCAGCCCAGCAGGCGCGGCCAGGTGTCCTCGAAGCGCACCAGCACCTCGTGCTCGCCGGCCGGCACCATCAATGTAATCCAGCCTTCCGGCTCCGAGAGCGCAATATCCACCGGCTGTCCGTCTACATAAGCCTTCCAGCCCGGAAAGTAAAACGTGAACAGCCGCAGCACGAAGTCTTCAGTGCCCTGCACATGCAACCGATCCTGCTGCGGACCATGCGCTACCACGGCCACCGTCGTGCCCGCCGGCAGCGTCACGTGGTTGACCTTATCCACCACGCCAGTGGCATACGAGTCGATCAGCGACATCTGCGGCGGCGGTACCACCATGGCACCCACAGGTAGAAAGTCGTTGGCGGAGGTCGTGCCGATGCCGCGCCCGTTGAGCTCGGTCGCCAGGATACGCGGCGCGTCGGCCGCGCCAAAGTCGGGCCAGGCCGGCGGGTAAAGCAGCGGCATGGCCGCCAGCAGGCAGCCCGCCACCGCCAGCGCGGCGGCCGTCAGGCGCGCGTGCCGCCACTTGAAGCGATCGGCCCAGCCGAGCGCCGCGCCGGCCAAGATGCCAGTGACCACCGCCGCCGGCCCCAAGAAGCGCGACGGGAACTGGAAGAATGCCATCGGCGGGATGGCCTCCCAAACGTTGATGGAGGCCGGCAGCATCAAGTACACCAGCGCCAACGCCGCGAAGGCAAAGAACAGCACCGACAGCCGCCGCAGCCGGGGCCGGAAGACGGTCAGCAGGCCCAGCCCGGCCAGCACCCACTGCGCCACGCCCAGGCTATAGTTGAAGCGCATCTGCGTCGCGCCCAGGTCGAACGCCAGCGCCGGGGCGAACAACTCGCGCACGCTGATGAAGTAACGGCGAAAGTCGAAGTAAGTGCCGCTGGCGACGTTGCGGAACTGCACCGCGTCGCGCTCCAGCACCGCTGGCAGCCACATGAAGGCGCTCAGGGCCAGGCCCAGCGTCACCGCCAGCGCCAGCCCGCGCACCACCGCCCAGCGTACCCGCGTGGTGGACGGCTGATCGCCCTGCACCCAGGCGCCAAAGAACATCTGCCCAAACAGCACATCCCAGGCCAGCCAGACCAGCAGCAGTCCAAAGAACACCAGCGCCATCAGGTTGTGGGCGGTCACCAGCAGCGCCAGCGCCACCGCCGCAATGACGACATCGCCCGGTGAAGCGGTGCGCCGCAGCCGCGCAAAGGCCCACAGCACGCCGGGGGCCAGCGCAATCGCCAGCGTCTCGGGCGCGTCGCCGCGGCCGTGCGGGTCAATGTAGAGGATGTAGGGCGCAAAACTGAAGGCCGCCGCGCTGACTACCCCGGCCAGCCCGCCCCAGCGGTCGCGCACGAACAGGTACATGCCGCCTGCGCCCAAGTAGGCTGAGGCCACCAGCACAAACTTCACCCCGGCCACGGCCGGAGCCGCTGCCCCGGCGAAGAGCGCGCCATAGGCCGCGCCCAGGTAGTATGACAGCGGCGCATAGTAGTTGAAGACCGGGTAACCAAAAGCGTAAAACAGGTCGGGCGCCCAACGCAAATACGACACCCCCATCCGCCAGGCGTCCAGAATCTCAAATGTGCGGTAGGCGTGCATCTCCGCGTCGGTGAAGGTGGGCAGGCTGCTGCGCGTGAGCAGCGGCCAGGCCGCCAGCGTGGCCAGCAGCAGCGCCACCAGCAGGCCGGGGTCAATGCGTAGCGTTGATTTGGGAGGTGTGGGCATGAATGACGGCAGCGGGGGCGGCGCAACGCTGACGCGTGCGCGGCCCCCGCCGGTATCCGTTGCGAGTGTCGGCCGAAGTTAGGCCAACAGACCCGGAATCTCTTCCGGGTGTCCGGCCACCTTGACGTTGGCGGCCTTGAGCGCGGCGATCTTGTCGGCGGCCAGCCCAGAGCCGCCCTCGATGATGGCCCCGGCATGGCCCATGCGCTTGCCAGGCGGCGCGGTTTGCCCGGCGATGAAGGCCACCACCGGCTTGGTCATGTGGTCGGCGATGTACTCAGCCGCCTGCTCTTCGTCATTGCCGCCGATCTCGCCGATCAGCACCACGCTGTCGGTCTGCGGATCGTCGTTGAACAGTTTGAGCACATCAATGAAATTCAGCCCTTTGACCGGGTCGCCGCCGATGCCCACGCAGGTAGACTGGCCCTTGCCGGCTTCAGTGAGGGCCTTAATCACCTCGTAGGTGAGCGTGCCAGAGCGGGCCACAATGCCCACGTTGCCGGGCGTCGCCACGTGGCCGGGGATGATGCCAACCTTGGCCTCGTTGGGCGTCAGCAGGCCGGGGCAGTTCGGTCCGATCAGGCGCACGTTGTTGTGGTCCAGATACTGGCGCACCTTCATCATGTCCTGCACGGGCATGTTCTCGGTGATCGCCACAATCAGCTTGATGCCGGCGTCGGCGTCTTCGTACATGGCATCGGGCGCAAAGCGGGCCGGCACGAACAGCAACGCGGTGTTTGCGCCGGTCGAGTCGACCGCCGCCTTGACGGTGTCGAAGACCGGCACGCCCTCGACCCACTCGCCGCCCTTGCCGGGTGTAACGCCCGCGACGACCTTAGTGCCGTAGGCGATCATCTGCTTGGTGTGAAACAGCCCCTCGCGGCCGGTCATGCCCTGCACCAGCAGGCGCGTGTCTTTATTAACCAGGATACTCATGTGTCGTTTGCCTTCAGGTATGCGGCGCGCTAGGCGCTGACCGCCGCGGCGGCCGCGACGGCCTTGTGGGCGGCGTCGGCCAGCGAGGTAGCCGTGATCATATTGGCATCAGCCAGAATGCGGCGGCCTTCTTCTTCGTTGGTGCCCACCAGCCGCACCACGAACGGCACGCGCTTGTGCAGCGTCTCTAGCGCGGCAATGATGCCATGCGCCACCTCGTCGCAGCGGGTGATGCCGCCGAAGATGTTGATCAGCACCGTCTTGACTTTGGCGTCCGACAGGATGATGCGCAGGGCCGCGCTAACCTTGTCGGCCTGCGCGCCGCCGCCGATGTCGAGGAAGTTGGCCGGCGAGCCGCCGAACAACTGCACTATGTCCATCGTGCCCATCGCCAGCCCGGCGCCGTTGACCATGCAGCCGATCTCGCCGTCGAGCTTGACGTATGATAGGCCGTACTTGCGAGCCTCGGTTTCCTGGCTGGATTCTTCGTCCAGGTCGCGCATCTCGGCCAGATCGGGGTGCCGGTAGAGGGCGTTATCGTCGAGCACGATCTTGCCGTCCAGCGCCATCAGCCGCTTGTCGCCGGTGATGACCAGCGGGTTGATCTCGGCCAGGGTGGCGTCGGTGTTCTTGTAGACCTGGTACAGCCCTTGGGCAATCTGCTCGAACGCACGCCAATACTCGCGCGGCAGCTCAATCGCCAGTGCGATATTGCGAATTTGGTAGTCGCGCAACCCGAGCATTGGGTCAACGGACTCGCGGATGATCTTGTCCGGGTCGGTGCGAGCGACTTCTTCGATCTCGACCCCGCCGGCGGCCGAGGCGATCATCACTGGGCGGTGCGAGGCGCGGTCGTTGGTGATGCCGAAGTAGATTTCTTTCTTGATGTCGGCCGCCTCGTCGATCAGCACTTTGCGCACCGGCAGGCCCTTGATGTGCATGGCCAGGATCTTGGTCGCCAGGTCTTCGGCTTCGCCGGCCGACTTGGCCAGCTTGATGCCGCCGGCCTTGCCGCGCCCACCGACCAGCACCTGGCTCTTGACGACCACGCGCCCGCCCAGCTCGTTGGCGATGTCACGCGCCTCGCTGGCGGTGTCGGCCACCTTGCCCTTGGGGATCGGGATGCCGTGTTTGGCAAAGATAAGTTTCGATTGATACTCGTGCAGTTTCAATGCGGCCTCCAAAAACTGGGCGGTCTACATCATACGGATGGTGCTCGCCGCCTGCGCAGCGCCACAAAGCATTGTAACACTTATGAGCCGGCTAACCGCGAGCGCAGTCACCGCCACTGCGCCCGCCCCCTGCCCGGCCGCAGACGCGCAACGAGGCGGCCGGTGTTGCCCTCGGCCGCCTCGCTATTGACTCGCACTGCGCCCTACCCTACGGCGCGACTGCGATGGGCGGGAACTTCATGATGCGCTGATTGCCGGCATCGGCCACGTAGATGTCGCCCAGCGGGTCGACCGCCAGGCCCGCCACCAGGGCGAAGCGCCCGGCCTCGGCCCCATAATCGCCCCAGGTCGTTAAGAACTTGCCGAACTGGTCGAACACTAGCACGCGGTAGCCCTCCGGGTCAGCCACATACACGCGCTTCTGAGCGTCCACGGTCAGGAACGGCTTGTTGTCCAGCGACTGCCCATACCAGCCCACGATCGGCCACTCGCGCACATACAGGTAGGCCTCGTTGGCCGCGTCCCACTGGAACACCTGCACCCGCTGGTTCCAGGTGTCGGCCACAAACACGGTGCCGTCGCCGGTCACGGCCACGCCCACCGGCTCGTCGAACTGCCCAGGGTCGCTGCCGCCAAAGCCGATGACGCTCACACTGGCGCCGTTGGCGTCGAAGACCGCCACGCGCTTATTGCCGGTATCGGCCACGTACACGCGGCCCTGCCCGTCCACGGCGATGCCGCGCGGCCCCCAAAAGGCGTCAGTCGTCTCGCCCTGGCCGAAGATGCCCCAGCCGGTCAGGTATTGGCCGTTGGCGTCGAACTTCTGCACCCGGTGGTTCCAAGTGTCGGTCACGTACACGCTGCCATCTGGCCCGACAGCCACGCCCCACGGCTCGTTGAAGTGGCCCGGGTCGGCGTTGTTGGTGTCGAGCGTGCCCAGCGTGCCCCAGGTGAGTAATAACTTGCCGTCGGCGTCAAACTTCTGAATGCGGTTATTGCGCGAGTCGGCCACGTACACGCTGCCGTCGAGCCCCACCGCCACGCCGCGCGGCGCGTTGAATTGCGAGTCGCCGGCGCCTTCACTACCCCACACCGTGCCAGCCAGCAGTTGCTGCTGCGCGCCAATGTAGGGGTCTTCTGGCGCGGCATTGCCTTCGAGCACGGTCGGCCCGACGCCGTACGACCAGATTTTGCTGGCAACGTCCTTGCGCACATACAGCCGCATCCGTTCGGCCACCGGCCACTCTGACAGGTCGAAGCTCTTTTCGGTCAGCGTGCCGTACAGCGTATAGTCGCGGTTGAACCAGATATTCCACAAGGCCTGGCGATATTCGGCCGAGCCGAGCGCATAGCTGATGCGCTCCCAGTTCAGGTGGAAGTAGTCTTGCACCGGCCAGACCATGCGGATGTACTCGAACATGTAGTAGCGGTCGCCCAGCAGCGCCTCGACCTTGCTCCAGTGCTTCGGGCCGGCGATGACGACCGGCGCATCGAGGCTCTCGCGCGTCGGTTGGTCGCCGTAATAGCTCTGATTGGTGAAATCGCGGAAGTACCACGTCATCGGCCAGGCCACGTCCGAGTCATAAGCCACCCTCACGCCCATGCCGTCCTCGGTGCGCAGCGAGATGTCCTCGATCTGATCCATCACCGTCTTGACGCCGCGCGAGCCGTGGGCGTACACCAGGAACTCGTTGGCAAAGTCGTAGTTGATGTAGGCCGCCACAAAGGCCGCGCGGGCCGTCATCAATGCCAGCAGGAAGAAAACCGACAGCCCCGCCAGCCGCAGCACATTATCAAAGCCCAGTTGCTGGCCCAGCCCGTACAGCGCGATCAGGCCGATGGCGGCCACCAACCCGGATGAGACAAACGCCCCGGTGGCTTGTAGTTGGCTCAGGTCGCTGCCCTGGAAGGGGCGCGCCGTGCCAAACAAGCTGCCCACCGCCACCGCCAGCGCCACCACCGTCACCGGCAGCAAGATCGCCACCAGCCAGGCCCGCTGCTCGCGGAACGCCGTCCAGTTCGTGCCCTCGATCAACTTGCCGATCGACCAGCCGGCCAGCAAGATCATGGGCAGCGTGATGTGGGTCGTGAGCCAGGGCATCTTTTCGCCGGCGATGCTGAACGACACCAGCGCCATGACTGCCCAGAAGCCAAAGTAGCCGATGACGGGGAAGCGCACCGGCGCGGGTTCGGCCAACTCGGCCGCGCCCGACTCAACCTCACCTGCCACCGGCCCTATGGAGGGAATGGTGACCGGCGCGCCCAGCCGCAGCCAGTTGCGCAGGGCATAGCCCAGCGCCAGGAACGCGCCTATGGCAGGCAAGAACTCATAGACCGGGATGTTGATGACCGCGTAGTAGTACCAGGGCTGGTTACCGCGCTGCACGCCGTGCTGTTCGAGCCAGTAGGCCAGCGAGCCGATCAGCCCGGTGGCGATGCCGCCGCCGTTGGTGAAGAAGGTGGTGAACAGCGTGATGAAGATGCCGTAGAAGATGGCCGAGCAGATCAGGAACTTCCGCATGTCCCACAGCAGCCCCAGCCCGACCGACAGCGCCAGCAGCAGAATGCAGATGACGACGGTGACGCCCGGATCGGACTGCAAGAACTCCATCAGCCCGAGGCCGGCCGGCACGGTATACACCAAGGCGCTGTGGCCGAGCGCCACGACCGGGAAGGCCGTTAGCTGTGGCAGCACATACAGGCCAAACACCATCAGCAGATCAATGGCAGGGAAGCGCCGAATTTCGTTGCCGAAGCCTACTAGCGCGAAACCGGCCAGCGCCAGCAGCGCCACGCCCGCCACGACAATGGCGATGCGCACGGCCTGTTGGTTGGTGGTCAGCGGGGCGGCGACCATCGCGGAATTCTCAGCCTCAGGGTCGGCGGGCACCGCCGTGGCCGTGCCGGCGGGGGTGCTCGATTGCAGCGCCTGGAAACCCCCGGCCACCACGCCGGCCAGCAGCATCGCTATCAGCGCGATGATGAAGCCTTGACGATATTGCGGCTTCGGCCAGCGCGCGGCCAGCAGTTCGCGCAGCAAGTGCAGCCCAAGGAACAGCATGGAGATGGCCACATAGATGAACGAGGCTTCCATGGTGGCGTAGAACAAAGCCGTGATCGCCGCCAGCCAGTACAAATACTTGGCGGCGCGCGTTTCCAGGTAGCGCAGCACACACAACGCCACCAGGATGCCCCACACGATCACGTAAGGTTCATCGCGAATGTAGCGCGAGTAGTAGAGCATGTAGGGCGAGATCAGCATCAACCCGGCCGCCACCAGCGCGCCCGGCCGCCCCAGCCACTTGCGGAAGTAGTACATCAGCGCCACCGCTGCCACGCCCATCAGCGACGTGGCAATGCGGGCGGTGAAATCGTTGTCGCCGAACAGCCAGTAAGTGAAGGCCGTGATCTCGAAGCGCAGCACGCCGTGCATCAGCGGCGAGTGCTGAAAGCCGCGCCCCTGAAACAAATACCAGGCGAACTCGGTGTGCAGGCTCTCATCGTGGCTCATGGCCCGCGCGCCCAGGTCGTAGAAGCGCGTGATGAAGGCCGCCACGATCAGCAGCGCGTAGAGCACCTTCTCCCAGGTCAGCGTCAGCACCGCCGTCAGCGGCCGGTCGAGCAGCGAGGGGGTGGGCCGGCTTTCCATGCTTGTCGTCGCCATAGTCTTCCTTCGTTCTAAGAACGGCTACCGAATAAAAACGTCAGCGCGGGCCGGTGCGGCGGGTGGGCCGGCCGCTGTTGCGGCGGCCGCCGGTGGTGCTGGCGCGTTCCGGCCGGTCGGGGGCGCGGCGGCTGGTGGGCCGCCCCTCGCGCCGAGGCGTGCGCACGGCCGGCAGGCCCGGCTCACGCAGTTGTTTCACTTCGTCGGGCTTTAGCTCGCGCCACTGGCCCACGGCCAATTCGCCCAGCGCCAACCCGCCCATGCGCACGCGCAGCAGCCGCACCACCGGCATGCCCAGCAACCCGCCAATGTCGCGAATCTGGTGCTTGCGGCCCTCGTGCATGACCACGCGCAGCCAGGTGCCGCTGTTAGCCGGGCCGCGCTCTTCGCGCGTGACCACGGCCGGCGCGGTGCGGCGGCCCTCGAGCACCACGCCCTCTTCCCACTTCGTTATCTGGTCGGTGCGCGGCTCGCCCCGCACCAGCACGCGGTATTCCTTTTCCGACTCGTAGCGCGGGTGCGTCAGATGGTCGGTCAACTCGCCGTCGTTGGTCAGCAGGATCAAGCCCTCGCTGTCCATATCCAGCCGGCCCACCGGGTAGAGCCGGCCCGGCAGCTTGACGAGATCGCGCACGGTCTGCCGGTCGCCCTGCGGCGAGAGCGACGAGACCACCCCCTTGGGCTTGTTGAGCATGACGACCATCACGCGCTCGGGCCGGCCCAGTACTTCGCCATCCACCGCCACCAGGTCGCGGGCCAGGTCGGCCTTCTGGCCTAGCTCGGCGCGCTTGCCGTTGACGGTCACCCGCCCTTCGACAATCAAGTCTTCGCAAGTGCGGCGTGAGCCCAGCCCGGCGCGGGCCATGAGTTTCTGTAAGCGTTCTTCCATGAATATCGTTACGGTCCCGTCTGAGGCGTGGGCGCGGGCAGCGGCCCGGCCGGTGTGGCCGCCAGGCTGAGCGCAACGGCGGCGGTAGCATTGAGGCCAGGAGCCAGATCGGCGCGCGGCGTGAGCGAGACAACCACCGGCGTTTCGACCACGCCGGCCGTCACCGCCGGCGGCCCGCCCAAGGTGCCCGGCAGCAGCGTGGCCGCGCTAAAGGCCACCGCCACCAGGCTGACGTAGAAGCTCAGGCGCGGCAGGCGGCGCGGCAGCGCGGGCCTAATCGGAGCCGCCACCCGCGCCCAAACTTGCGGCCAGGGCGGCCCACTCGCCCGTCCCCAACCGCGCAGCGCGGCCGGCGTGGCTTGCAGCGCATCCACCAGCGCGGCGGTCTCGGCGGCGGCGGCGCGGCAAGCGCGGCACCCGGCCAGGTGGGCGTCCACCTGCGCGGTGCGCGCGGCGCTGAGGCGCCGCTCGGCGTAGGCCGCCAGATCGTTGTCGACGTGCTGGTTTACCAGACCCACTGTTCCACCATTTCGCTTTGCGGCTCCACGCCCCAGGCGGCCAGGGTGGCGCGCATGGCTTGCAGCCCCTGGCGCGCCCGCGACTCGGCCGTCTTGGGGTTGCACCCCAACGCCTCGCCCACTTCTTTGTAACGCAATTCTGCCAGGTAGCGCAGCGCCACCGGCTCGCGCAGACGCGGCGGCAGCGCTTGCAGCGCCTGCCACACCTGCGCCCGCACCCCCCGCCGTTCCAGCAGGTTCTCGATCAGCCGGTCGGGCTGGCGCTGGCGGTCGTTGCTCACGCTGTCGAGCGGCAGCAGCGCCAGCCATTTGCGGCGGCGCTTGTTGCGGCAGCGGCTGAGGGTGATGGTGTACAGCCAGGTGGAAAAGGCCGACCGGGCCGAGTCGTAGCGGCCGAGGTTGCGCAGCGCGTACACGAACGCATCCTGCGCCACTTCTTCGGCGTCGTCGCGGTCGCCCAGCAGGCCCAGCGCCAGGCGCAGCACGGCCGGGCTGAAGGTGGCATACAGCGCGGCGCAGGCGGCTTCGTCGCCCCCCGCGCCCTGCTTGAGCCAGCCGCTAAGTTGGTCTGCCGTCAGCGTCGTTTCGGCCATCGCAATTGTCTGTTCCACCCACTTATACACGCCTAGCGCGCATTTGGCGCGTTTACCCAGGGCCATCGTCGCACACCCGGCTTACGGCCAGCTTAACGCCTGCCGGCCGCGCCTAACCTTTGAGCAGCT
Source organism: Anaerolineales bacterium (assembly GCA_038252885.1). GTDB lineage: Bacteria > Chloroflexota > Anaerolineae > Anaerolineales > UBA6663 > JADZEK01. Next base: position 11,770 of record JBBRZY010000028.1, read on the forward strand.
CATCCGCCGTCGGCGCGGCTGGGCCAGGCTCAGGCAAAGACAGGGGCGGCAGGTCCGAGAGCGTCGCCAGCCCAAAATGCTGCATGAATTCGGGCGTGGTCGAGTAGAGCACCGGGCGGCCCGGCCCTTCGGCGCGCCCGCCCTCTTCGACCAGTCCCTTGGTCAGCAGGTTCTTGATCACACTATCCGAGTTCACCCCGCGCACCGCTTCAATCTGCGGGCGGGTCACCGGCTGTTGGTAGGCAATAATTGCCAACGCCTCCAGCGCGGCGCGGCTGAGGGGCGTGGCGGCGGCCAGGCCCAACAGGCGCTCCACCTGGTTGGCCGCCGCCGGGGCCGTGGTGAGCTGCACCCGGTCGCGGAAGCGCTGCAGGCTCAGGCCTCGCTGGCGATAGCTCTCGGCTAACTCGGCCAGCGCCGCCTCGATCTCGCGCGGGGTCACCTCCAGCGCCTCGGCCAACCGCGCCACTGGCACCGCACCGTCCGCCACGAACAGCACGGCTTCTAATAACGCCTCAATGCTCAGCGGCGGGGCATCGGCCAGGTTGCCGTCGCCCACCGCGCGAAAGTCGGGTGCGGGTTCGACCGGGCGCGCGGCGGCCTCGCCCAGCGCCGCCAACACCTCTGGCGACACGGCCATAAGGCTATCTTCGGGCTTGGCCTTCTTGCCGCGCTTGCGGCCCTTAGCCGGCGCGGGTTCGGGCGGTGCCGGTTCGGCGGCCGGCTCGACGACCGCTGCCGCTGGGGCCAGGCCGGCTACGTCCGGGTCTTGGGTGAGCGGGGCGTACGGCTCGCTGATCAGCTCTGCGGCTGTGGCCTCTTCAGGCGCAGCGATCAGCACCTCTTCCAGCGGCTCGCCTGTCTCTTCTGACGCTTCGACCTCGAGCAAGGTTCCGTCGGCCAGGGCCGCCAACTCGGCCGCCGCTTCTTCGGCCGCTTCAGCCAGATCGTAGGCGGGCGCGGGACCAGACTCCTGGACCTCTTCCTCAATTACCGCTTCGATCTCGCCGGCTTCGTAAGCCTCGGCGTCCACGACCTCGCTCGGCAGGTCTACAGGCGCGGCGATCAGCACATCTTCGTGTTCGGTTTCGAGCAACGCCTCGTCGCTCTCGTCGGCCACGATGACGACCAACTCAGCCTGCGGGTCGGCGTCCGCGCCGCCCAGCAGTTCGGCCAGCCCGTCGCCGGCCGCCTCGTCTTCGTTGGCGAGCTCGAAAACGGCCTCCATTACCTCGGCGTCAGACTCGGCCTGGTCGTCGTCTTCCTCATCGTCCTCATCGTCTTCTTCGTCGTCTTCGTCGTCTTCGTCTTCGAAAACATCATCTTCATCTTCGTCGTCTTCGTCTTCGTCAGGCGCTTCGTCGTCAACAACGACCGTGGGGGCATCGCCATCAATCAGCGGGGTAGCGGCCATCGCCACCTCTACTTCTTCTGAGGCCTCGTCGTCGTCTTCATCATCTTCATCATCTTCATCTTCGTAGTCGTCGTCATCATCTTCGTCGTCTTCGTCTTCGTCGTCAGGCGCTTCGTCGTCAACAACGACCGTGGGGGCGTCGCCATCACTCAGCGGGGTAGCGGCCATCGCCACCTCTACTTCTTCTGAGGCCTCGTCGTCGTCTTCATCATCTTCATCTTCATCGTAATCATCATCGCCGTCGTCCTCATCTTCTTGTTCATCATCATCATCATCGTCATCGTCATCATCGTCGTCGCTGTCGGCGTCGGCGTGCGTCGTGACGGCGGCTTCCAGCGCCTGGGCCTCGGCCACCGGCTGTGCGGCCGGCTCAGGCTCAGCAGCAGCTTCCGACTCGGTCGGCGGCAGCACCTCAGCCGGGGCGTCGGCCCGGATAACAGCCGGTATCTCAACCCCCGTCTCAGGCGCGGGAGCCTCCTCAGCAGGCGTGTTTTGCGGCAAATCGCCTGGGAGCCAGGCGGGCATACCTTCGGGTTCGGTCGAAGTGGGCATGTTATAATTTTCGCGTCGTGTTAGTCGGTGCGTGGATTGTCAGTTGGGCCGCGTGAGCGCTAGACAGTTTTGACCGCCCGGCGTCGCGCGTATCAGTTACAAGTGTTGTGGAGGTTGTGATATGAACCTGTCTCTTCGTTCGCGGATGCTCGGCCTGGCCCTGGTGGGCCTAGGTACGGCCAGTCTGGCCTGCGGGTCCGTCTTGGGCGGCCCTACGCCGCCAGCCTCGGCCATTCCCATCTCTACTGAAGCTGCGGGTGAGTTTGAAACCCTGTGGCAAGATGCTATCAACAACTCGGTTGACGGCAACGTAACCGTCGTGATGACGGAAGAGCAAGTCACCTCGTACGTCGCCCTCAAGCTGGCCGAGAGTGAGGACGTGCCGCTGACCGACATCCAAATCTTCCTGCGCGATGGCCAGATGACGCTCAAGGGCAACGCCAAGGTTGGTGCCCTGGTCGCGCCCGCCACCATCGTCATCGATGTCACGGTCGACGCCGAGGGCAAGATCGCTGCCACCATTGAAGACGCCGATTTTGGGCCAATCCCGGTGCCGCAGTCGATGCTCGACAGCCTGAACGAAAGCATCAGCGAATCGCTGACGAACGAATTGACCATTGACTCGACCGAAGTGACGATCAAGAGCATCGCCATCGCCGACGGTAAGATGTCGTTCAGCGGCACCGTCAAGAAATAGCCGCCAGCGCTCGACATTATACCATCGGCCTCTTGGCCGGTTTTGCATGCCGCGCGCTCACCCTTTGCGAAATCCGCGTCTCGTCGTCCGGTTGGTGCGCACCTGCTGCGGGCTGAGCCTGCTCGCACTGCTGGCCGTCGCCTGCCGCCCGCTCACCACCGCCCCGCCCACCAGCCCCGCCGCCGTCCACCTGACCATCCTGGTGGACGGCGACGTGCAGGCCTACGACTTTGACCCCGGCCTAACCGTGCGCGAGGCCGTCGCCACGGCCGGCATCACCTTGGGCGAACTCGACCAACTCACCCCCCCGCCCTTCACCATCATCAGTAACGGCCTAGCGATCGTCATCACGCGCCTCAGCGAGCGGTTCGAGACCGAGGACGTGCAGATTCCCTACACGTCCGAGATCGTCCACAACGAGGGGCTGCCGGCCGGCGAGCGCCGTCTGCTGCAAGTGGGCCAAACCGGCACCGAGGAGCTGACCTACCGCACGGTGTTCGAGGACGGCGTGCAGGTGTCGCGCAGCGTCGTTCGGCGCACCATCATCACCAACCCGGTGGCCGAGATCATCATGGTCGGGCAGCAGGGGTCTTTCACCCTGGTGCCCATCAGCGGCACGCTGGCCTACATCAACGGCCGCAACGCCTGGGTCATGCGCGGCAACTCGGGCCAACGCCTGCCCCTGACCACCAGCGGCGATCTAGACGGTTTTGTGTTCGAGCTCTCACCCGACGGCCAGTGGCTGCTCTTCAGCCGCGCGGTGACGGCCGCCACCGGGCTGACCTTCAATACGCTGTGGGCCGTCTCAACCCTGCCAATCACCACCACGCGGCCGGCCACTTCCACCGTCACCTCCCAGCCGTTCACGCTGCCGATCTCAAACGTGCTCTACGCCGAGTGGTCGCCGGTAGACGCGCGCACGCTTGTCTTCTCGACCGGCGAGCGCATCGAGCGCGCGCCGGGGCGGCAGGCCCACAACGATCTGTGGCTGCTGCGCTGGAGCCCGCGCCCCAACGGCCGCCTGACCTTCACGACCACAGAAATCTTGGAAAGCTCGGCCGGGGGTCTGTATGGCTGGTGGGGCACCGGCTTCGCCTTCGCGCCCGACGGCCGGTCGCTGGCCTACGCGCGCGCTGACTCGATTGGCCTGATTGACTTTGCGCTG
>JBBRZY010000029.1:0-15322 GCA_038252885.1 Anaerolineales bacterium
GCTTCATCTTGGCCCATTATAAGTGACCGGTCGGGCGCCGTGTAAGCGCCCCGCCCGGCAAGCGAGCGGGAGTCCGCCCAGAACCAGACAGCGAAGTAAGGTTCCGGCAGTTAGACGCGTCAGAAGAAACATGCGCGGGCGCTTTTTGGTTGGGTGGGCGGCGCTAGCGGTGGCGCGCGCGGCCATCTGCGGCGATGCAGCGGGCCGCCTCGACGCCCAACTTGAACGAGCCGGCCAGTCGTTTGTCAACGGCGGCGGGCTGCGCCAAGCGCGTGGGCCGGTCACCACCAGCAGGTAGACCAGTATGGGATCAAAGTGAATTTGCCCGGTCGGTTGGCCATAGAGCCAACCTGGCGCGGGTCGTCAAAGCAGCCGCTGCGATATGGCCCGCGCCGTTGGCCGCCTGACCGTTGGAGCCCGTTCACCCTGGCGCACAATAGGTTATGAACAGCATGACAGACCTGAAAAGTAAAAGTATCGTTGTGTACAGCACCACTTGGTGCCCCGACTGCAAGCGCTCCAAGAAATTCCTCGGCGAACAACGCATTCCGTATATCAACATCGACATTGAGGAGGATGGCCCGGCCCTGGCCTTCGTCCAAGAAATCAACGGCGGCAAACGCATCGTCCCCACCATTGTGTTCCCGGATGGCGACATCCTGGTGGAACCATCTAACGCAGAGCTGGCGGCCAAGCTCGGGCTGCAAACCAAAGCCAAGCGGCGGTTTTACGACGCCATCATCATCGGCGGCGGGCCGGCAGGCCTGACAGCCGCGCTGTACCTGGCGCGCGAAGGCCACGAAACGCTGGTGATTGAGCGCGGCGGCCTGGGCGGGCAAGTGGGCATTACCCAAACGCTGGACAACTTCCCCGGCTTTGACGAGGGGATTTCGGGCAGCGATTTCGCAGAGCGCTTGGGCCGGCAAGCGCGGCGTTTTGGGGCCGAGATCATGACCCAGGACGTGACGGCGATTGTGCCGCAGGGACCGTACCTATGCGCCCTGACACCCGACGGCACTGAATACGGCGCCAACGCCGTGCTGCTGGCGACGGGCGCGCGCTACCGCCGCCTAAACGTGCCGGGCGAGGAGGAACTGCTGGGCACCCGGATTCACTTTTGCGCGACGTGCGATGGGGCCTTCTATCAAGGCGGCCGGCTGCTGGTTATCGGCGGCGGCAACAGCGGCTTTGAGGAGGGGCTCTATCTGACGCGCTACGCCCAACAGGTCGACATCGTGGAGTTCGCGCCAGAGGTGAAGGCCAGCAAGATTCTGCAGGACGAGGTCGCCCAGCACGCGAACATGCGCGTCATTACCAACCACGCGGTGACGGGTTTCAAGGGCAGCCGCGAGCTAGAAGCCGTGCAGGTCACCGATCGCGCCACCGGCGAGGCACAGGAATGGCACTATGACGGCGTCTTCGTCTTCATTGGGCTGACGCCCAACAGCCAGCTTGTTCAGGGCGAGGTCAAGACGGACCCGGGCGGCTTTGTGGTCACGGACAAAACGCTGATGACCAGCCGGCCCGGTCTGTTTGCGGCGGGAGATGTGCGCACCGGCTCGACCAAGCAGGCCGCGTCGGCCGCCGGCGAGGGCGCGACAGCGGCGCTAATGATCCGCGAATATCTCAAGCAGGCGCGCTAGTCTTGCGCGCCTGCCAGGGCGAAGTTGGCCGGCAGAAATGGTGGGCGAATGAAAACGCCAACGTGTTTGACCCATAGCGAAGCGCAGGCCTTTTATGATCGCCTGGGCGCGCGCCAAGACTCACAAGGCTACTATGAAGACCCGGCCACCGAGGCGCTGACGGGCTTTGCAGACTTTGGCCAGGCCACCGCGATCTTTGAGTTCGGGTGCGGCACGGGCCGGCTGGCCGCCGAGTTGCTAGCCAACCACCTGCCGGCGCAGGCCCGCTATGCCGCGGTGGACGTGAGCGCCACGATGGTTCAGTTGACCCGGGCGCGGTTGGCCCCTTTTGGCGCCCGGGCCCAGGTTGAGCAGACCGATGGGCGGCCCGCGTTTTCGCATCCGGCCCACTCAGTTGACCGCTTCTTGTCGACGTACGTGCTCGACCTGCTATCAGCCGCGGACATCACGGCGACGGTGCGCGAGGCCCATCGGTTGCTGCAGCCCAACGGCAAACTCTGTTTGGTCAGCTTGGCTTACGGCGAAACAGGGCTGGCGCGCTTGGTCAGCCACGGCTGGGAGCGGCTCCACGCCTGGCAACCAACCCGGGTCGGCGGGTGCCGGCCCCTGCACCTGGCAGACCAGCTGCCGCACACGCAGTGGCAGATTGAGCAGCGCGCGCTGGTCACGGCGCGCTACATCACATCGGAAGTCATCGTGGCCACGGCGCGCTGAACAACAGTAGACCTGTGGACCAGAGAAAGCTTACATATGCCACACAAATATGACGTCGCCATCATCGGTTCGGGTATCGGCGGCTCGACCCTGGCGGCGATTCTGGCCCGCCAGGGTCTGGCCGTGATTGTGTTTGAAGGCGGCGCACATCCGCGGTTCGCGATTGGCGAGTCAATGATCTTGGAAACCTCCGAGGTCATGCGGGCCCTGGCCGAATTCTATGAGGTGCCCGAGTTGGCGTATTACAGCTCGGAGAATTTCTATCCAAATATTGGCACCGCCCACGGGGTGAAGCGGCATTTCAGTTTTGTGCACCATATTCCCGGTCAACCGGTGACGGCGGCCCGGAGCTTGCAGGCGGTGATCCCAAAATTGCCCTACGGGCACGAAATCCACATCCAACGGCAGGACTCGGATTACTTCTTGACCTCCGTGGCCATCTCGTACGGTGCGACGGTACGGCAGAACACGCTGGTGCAAGACATTCACATTCGGCCGGACGGGGTACAGATTGTCACGGCCAAGGGGCAGACGTTTGAGGCCGAGTACGTTATCGACGCGGGCGGCATGAAGTCGCTGCTGGCCAACCAGTTCGACTGGCGGCACCGCGACTGCCTGACACACTCGCGCACCATCTTCACGCATCTGATCGATGTGCCGGGCTTCAACCAGGTGTCGCTCAGCCCCGCGCAATTGGGCCACCCGTACCCCTTCGCCGAAGGCACGCTGCATCACATCTTCAAAGGCGGCTGGCTGTGGGTCATTCCGTTTAACAATCATCCGGCTGCCACCAACCCGTTGTGTAGTGTGGGGCTGCAGCTCGATCCGCGGCTGTATCCACTGCGCGCCGATCTCACGCCCGAGGCCGAGTTCCTCGACTTTATTCAACAATTCCCAGAGATTGCCGCGCAGTTTCAAGGCGCCCGCCCGGTGCGCGACTGGGTGCGCCTCGACCGGCTGCAATATTCGGCTCACCATATTGTCAGTGATCGTTGTGCCCTGTTGGCGCATGCGGCTGGCTTCATCGACCCGCTCTACTCGAAGGGTTTGTACATCACCCATGCCAGCATCTTCTTGGTGGCCGATTTACTGCTCAAGGCCAAACAGACGGGCGACTATTCTGCCCAGGCGTTCGCGCCGCTCGAGACTATGACGCTGGACTATATCCGCATGCATGACCGGCTGGTGGCCAGTTCCTATAAGGCCTGGGGGCACCCCAAACTTTGGCAGGTCTACTCGGTCTTGTGGCTGCTGGGGGCCTATCTCGAGTACTTGCGCCTGATTACCAATCGCTATCGCGCCCCGAACCGCGCCGCGTATTTGGCGCTGATGCGCCCGCACCGCCTGGCCGGCGGCGGTTTCGACTCGTTCTTTGAAATTCAGACCCAGATTGACGCGCTGATGGACCAAGTCAATCCTGAGGACGAGGCCGAGGTGGACCGGACGGTCGCGCAGATCCGCGCCTGTTTAGAAGGGTTTCCTTGGCTGCCCATCGTCTTTCGCGAGCTGCTGCAGGGCAAGAACCACTTGCCAGACAACAAGCTGCGTCTGCGGCTGCTGCGGCCGGGCACGGGCTTTTTGGGCAGCGGCCTCTATCGCCGGCATTTCTTCGGAGCCGGTCCCCTGTGGAAATTGGCCCGGCGCGCCCTGGCCGATCAACGGCGCTATGGCCGCGGCGCTATCGCGCGGCAGCGCCGAACACGGGCGCGCCTAGCCCAGCAGACGGGACGGCAGCATGTTTGATGAGCGGCTGCGGCGGGTCAAAGACGACTGGGGCGGCCCGCTGCTCGACCGTTTCGAACGCGTGTCACCGCTCGCCGTAACGCTGGTGGCCTTTGGTTTTGGCCTGGCGGCGGTGGCATTCGCCGCCGCCGGCGCAACGCTGTGGGCGCTGGGGTTTTTTACGCTCAATCGCCTGCTGGACGCCTTTGACGGCCTGCTGGCGCGCCGCCACCACCGCCAGAGTGACCTGGGCGGTTATCTCGACATCGTGTTGGACTTCGCGATTTACGCGGCGCTGCCCATCGCCCTGGTGCTGGGCGCGCCGACCGAGCGGCGTTACGTAGCGCTGGCGGTGATGTTGGGCGCGTTCTATGTCAACGGGGCGGCGTGGATGTATCTGGCCGCGATCATGGAAAAGCGGCGCCCGGTTGGTGTGGCTACGGGTGCACCGGCCCGCGCCCTCACGACCGTCGCGATGCCCGCTGGGTTGATCGGCGCCGTCGAGACCTTCATTGTGTATTGCGCCTTCTTGCTCTGGCCGGAGGCAATGGAATGGATCTTTATCGGCTTCACGGCCATGGTGCTTTTCACGACCGCGCAGCGCTTGCACTGGGCCGTGCGCGCGTTGCGGCCGTAATCCAGCCAAGGCGCGCGCAAATTGATATGGTTGCGACAAGTAAACTGGTCAGTAAGATTACTCCGAGGCAGAACGTCTAAACAGCATGTCCCATCCACAAACTCCGCCGCAGCCGGACGACCAACCTAGCCACTCACAGCCAGCGAACCGCCCGCGTGGGTGGCGCGCCTACCTCCGCCGCCATTGGCATAAGCTGGTGGCGGCCGGCCTGTGGTTGACGCTCTTAGCCGGGTATGGCCTGTACGCGCGCGCGCAGGCACTTTCGCCACTGGGCGCGGCGCAGGCCTTGACGACCTTGATGGCCGGCAGCGGCTATGGCGCATTGATCTACGTCGTGGTCTATGCGCTCACGCCGGTGCTGTTTTTCCCGACTACGCTGCTCACCCTGGCCGGCGGCTTTGTGTTTGGCCCGGTGTGGGGCTTCGTGCTGACCACCGTGGGGGCGAATGCCTCGTCGCTGGTATCGTATGGCATGGGGCGCTGGCTGGGGCAGGCCGTGTTCAATCCAGACGACGCTGGCGGACGCCTGCAGCGCTACACCGCGCGCCTGCGGGCCAACAGCTTTGAAACAGTTCTGGTCATGCGCTTAGTGTTTTTACCCTACGAATTGGTCGGCTATCTGTGCGGGTTCCTCCAGATTAACTGGCGCGCGTTCCTGTTGGCGACCTTCTTGGGCGGCATCCCCGGTACGATTGCGTTCGTCTCCTTCGGCGCTTCCATTCAGGGCCAATTGACCGACCTTTCTCCGCGCCTGAGTCTGCCGACTTTGGGGTTGGCGGTCGGCATGCTGCTAATCAGCCTAGCGCTCTCGCGCTTCTTCCGGCGTCGCGAGAACCACTCTACCAGCGAGACTTTGTCATGAAGAGGCCACCGCAACCGCCTGAAGATCTTTACAATGCGCAATGGCGCGCCAACGCGCGCCCAGCCGATTGGCGCAATCCGACTCCAACTGGGCGCTACAATTTGGTGGTGATTGGGGCTGGTTCGGCCGGGTTAGTCGGCGCCGCCGGCACGGCCGGTTTGGGCGGCCGCGTTGCCGTCATCGAAAAGCACCACTTGGGCGGAGACTGCCTCAATACCGGCTGCGTGCCGTCAAAGACCTTGCTGCGTTCCGCCCATGCGCTCGATGAAATTCGGCGCGCGGCGGCGCTGGGGGTACCCCTGCCGGAGGTCCAGGCGGATTTTGGCCAGGTGATGGCGCGCGTGCGCCGCATCCGGGCTGAGGTCAGCGTCGCCGATTCGGCCGAACATTTTCAGAGTCTGGGCATCGACGTTTACTTTGGCGAAGCGCGCTTCACCGGGCCCGACACGCTCACGGTCGGCGGCCAGACCCTGCAATTCAGCAAGGCTTTGCTCGCTACGGGGTCGCGAGCGGCGGTGCCGCCCATTCCGGGTTTGGCCGAAGCCGGCTACTTGACGAACGAGACGCTCTTCAACCTGACCGCACTGCCGCGCCGGTTAATTGTGATCGGCGGCGGGCCAATCGGGTGCGAAATGGCGCAAGCCTTTCAGAGTTTGGGGAGCGCGGTGACGGTGGTCGACCGGAGCCCAACCATCCTGGCGCGCGATGACGCCGACGCCGCGGCGGTAGTGCGCCGCGCGCTCGAACAGACGGGCGTGCAATTTCGGCTGGGCGCCACGCCGACACGGGTCGAACGGCAGGGCGCCGAAGTGCATGTGACGCTGGAAGTGGCCGGCCAGATGATCAACTTGACCGGCGACCAACTGCTGGTTGCCACCGGCCGCGCCCCCAACGTGGACGGCCTCGACTTGGAGCAGGCCGGCGTGGGCTTTACCAAACGCGGCGTGACGGTCAATGATTTTCTGCAAACCAGCAACCGGCGCATCTATGCCGCGGGCGACGTCGCCTTCAAGTATCAGTTCACGCATACGGCCGATGCCACCGCGCGGATCGCGGTGCAAAATGCGCTATTCTTTGGCCGCCGCCGCGCCAGCCAGTTGGTCATACCGTGGTGCACGTACACCGATCCCGAGCTGGCCCAAATCGGCCTGACCGAAGCCGAGGCGCAGGCCCAAGGGGTAGCGGTGACACCCATCACCTATCACTATAAAGACCTGGACCGGGCCATCACCGATGGCGATACCGCTGGCTTTATCAAAGTCCTCGTTCGGGCCGGGTCCGATCAGATCGTGGGCGCCACCATCGTGGCGCGCCGGGCCGGCGACATGATCGGCGAAGTGACCGTGGCGATGGCGAGCCGCACAGGCCTGGGCAAGTTGACGACGGTTATCCACCCCTATCCGACGCAGTCCGAGGGCCTTAAGAAAGTGGCCGACGCGTACAACCGCACACGCCTCACGCCATTGGTAAAACGGCTGATCACGCTGTTCCTGGCTTGGCAGCGTTAATGTGAACAACTTCGGGAGCACAGGTATGCATCGCTTAGCTCGATTATCCGGCCTGGCGCTCAGCCTGGCCCTTGTGGCCTCGGCCTGCGCGCCCACAGCGCAGCCGACCACGCCCCCCAGCGCCAGCCCGCCCGCCGAGAGCGCGCCGGTGGGCGCCACCCCACCGCCTGGCTATGAAGGCCAGACGTGGGCCGACATCGTGGCCGAAGCGCGCGGGCAGACCGTCAATTTCTACATGTGGGGCGGCAGTGAGGTCATCAACACGTGGGTGACGGGCTACGCGGCCAACGCCCTCCAGTCTGAGTATGGCGTGACGCTCAACATGGTCGCCGTGTCCGACTCGTCTGAATTCGTCAATAAGGTGTTGGGTGAACAACAAGCCGGGCGTGATCAAAATGGCGCGGTTGACCTGGTGTGGGTGAACGGCGAGAACTTCCGCACCTTGCGGCAGGGCAACTTGTTGTACGGGCCGTTCGCCGGTTTTCTGCCGAACGCCCAATACGTCAATGCCAGTGACCCCAGCGTGCAGAATGACTTTGGTTATCCGGTCGATGGCTATGAGTCGCCCTACGGTCAGGCCCAGTTCGTCATGATCTACGACAGCGCCCGCGTACCAGAACCGCCCACGACCATGGCCGCGCTGCTCACATGGATCGAGGCGCATCCGGGCCGGTTTACCTATGCCGCGCCGCCTGACTTCACCGGCGGCGCCTTCGTGCGGCAGGTGTGTTATCACGCCGCCGGCGGCTACCAGTCCTTGATTGGCGCATTCCAAGCGACCGTCTTCGACCAGGTTGCGCCAGCCTGCTGGCAAATACTCAATGAGCTTGAGCCATATCTGTGGCGCACCGGGGCGACCTATCCTGAGAACCGCACGCGCCTGCAAGACCTGTTCGCCAACGGCGAAGTGGATTTCGACATGGCCTACAACCCGGCGGAGGCCTCGAGCCTGATAGCCCAGGGGCGCTATCAGGAAACCACGCGCACATTTGTCTTCGACGATGGCACGCTGGCCAATACGCACTTCCTGGCCGTGCCCTACAACGCGGCCCACAAGGCGGCGGCGCTGGTCGTTGCCAATTTCATGTTGTCGCCCGCGGCCCAGCTTAGTAAAGCTGATCCAGCCGGCTGGGGCGATTTCTCGGCTCTCGACCCGACTCGTCTGCCGGCCGAATGGCAGCAGCGCTTCGCGAGCCTGGCGCGGGGGCCGGCCACGCTAGCGCCCGACCGCCTCGCCGCCGCGCGTCTCCCCGAGCTCCAAGCGCAGTGGGTGGCCGCGTTTGAAGCCGGCTGGGAAGAGAACGTGCTTAAGAAATGAGCAACGGGGGCGGGGCCGCGCGCACTAGCGGGCCAGGGCTGAAGCGGGGGCGGCCGTGGGCCGTGGCGGTGCGCCCCTATCTCATGGTGGCGCCAGCGGTCGGGATCGTGGTGACGCTGTTCGGCGGTGGCCTGGCGTTGGGTCTCGCTCAGAGCCTGGGTTACGTGCCATTTGTTGGCCAAAGCAGCTTCAGCCTGGAGGCCTATCGACAGCTATTCCAGGACGAGGAGTTTTATCGCGCGTTGGGCCAAACGCTGTGGCTGAGTGTCGCCAGCACCGCGCTGGCGACCGGGCTGGCCGTGACCACGGCGCTAAGCGTGTGGCCCGCGCTGGCCGGCCAACGCCGCCTCTTGTTTCTATATCAGTTGAACCTGCCCATCCCCCACTTGGTGGGCGCGCTGGGGATTCTGTTTCTGATTGCCCCCACCGGACTAGCGGCCCGCTGGGCTTATGCCTTCGGCTTAATTTCGTCACCAGCCGACTTTCCGGTGTTGGTTTACGACCGCTATGGGTGGGGCATTATCTTGGAGTATGTGTGGAAGGGAACAGTCTTCATCGGCACGAATGTGCTGGCGGCCTTGCCCGGCTTGGAGGGCGGCTATGGGGCGGCGGCGCGGACGCTGGGCGCCTCCGGCTGGCAGCGGCTGCGCTATGTTACCTTGCCGTTGCTGGCGCCCAGCGTGCTTTCCGCCTCAGTCTTGGTGCTGGCCTACACGCTCGGCGCCTACGAGACACCGTTTCTACTTGGGCAACGTTATCCGTCTACGCTGGCGGTGCTGGCCTACCGCCGCTATGTGGATCTCGACCTCACGGCCCGACCAGAAGCGATGGCTTTGAGCATCTTAATTACGCTCGTGAGTGCCGCCCTGATCGGCTTGTATTTGGCCCTGGCCCGGGTTTCCCGAATGGCGCCCGCCATTGAATAGGCCGAGCCGCTAAGCCCACCATGCCAACGCTTACCCAACGCTGGTTAGCGGCCGGGGTCACCGGCCGGCTGACGGCGGCAGTCACACCGGCGCTGCGCCGCGCAGTCGGTGGAGGGTCGGTCGCGCCCGATTGGCCGCAGGCCGTCTTGGCAGGCACGGCCGCCCCCTCAATACTTGACCTGGGCCTGCCGCGCTTCACCGGGCGGCACAGCCAGCGCCGGGCCGCGCACAGGAGGCCCGCATGAAGCCACGGCGACGCTGGCTGCAGCGCCTGCTAATCGCGCTCATCTTAGCCGGAGTGGTCGCCCCCCTTTTGCCGTTGTTGGTGTGGGCTTTCAGCGGTCGCTGGCTCTTTCCGGCGCTGTGGCCCACCGCCTGGAGTTGGCGGGCATGGGCTTACATCGTCCAGCCGCATAGCCAGGTGCTGCCGGCTTTGACGAACAGCCTGACAATTGGGGTGACCGTCACGCTGTTGTCGGTGCTCATTGGTTTGCCGGCCGGGCGCGCCTTAAGCCGGGGGCACTGGCGCGGCCGGGCGCTGGTGCTGTTGGTGCTGCTCGCCCCCACCATCGTGCCGGTTTTTGCCGCGGGCATGGGCATCCAGGTGACGCTGATCCGCCTTGGTCTGGCCGATACGTGGGGCGGCGTCGTCTTGGCGCAGCTCATTCCCGTCCTGCCGTACGTCACGCTGATCTTGGCGGGGGTGTTCGCCGGCCACAACACAGATTATGAGGCCCAAGGGCGCACTTTGGGGGCGCGGCCCGCCCAAATCTTTCGCCATGTGACGCTCCCCATGATCGCGCCCGGGTTGGCGGCCGGCAGCCTGTTCGCCTTCTTGGTCTCGTGGAGCCAATATTTACTGACCGTGCTGGTAGGCGGCGGACAGGTGCCGACTTTGCCGGTGATACTGTTCGCCTTTGCGCAGAGCGGCGACCAATCTTTGACGGCGGTGCTGAGCCTGGTGTATCTGGCGCCCGCGTTGGCCGTATTGGCCTTGACCACTCGCTATCTCTCTGGTTCGGCCATTGGACGCGCTGGGTTGGGAAAACTATGACGCGCATTGACTTGCAGGCGCTCACCAAAACTTATTCGGCCGCGGCCAAAGCCGCCGTCTCTGACCTGACTCTGACCATCGAGTCTGGCGAGCTGGTGGGGTTGTTGGGACCTTCGGGCAGCGGCAAGTCAACCGCGCTAAAAATGATCGCAGGGCTGCTGGAACCTGACCAGGGCGACATCCTCTTCGAGGGGGTCTCGGTCCTCACGACGCCGGCCGAACGGCGCAGCGCGGTCTTGATGTTTCAAAACCACCTGCTGTTCCCGCACCTGTCGGTGGGCGAGAACGTCGGCTTTGGCTTGAAGATGCGCGGCGTGAAAGCCAGCGTGATCCGCACGCGCGTGGCTGAACTGCTGGAATTGGTGCAATTGGCGGGGATGGAAGAGCGCCGGTCGCGGCAGCTTTCCGGCGGGCAGCAGCAGCGCGTGGCGCTGGCCCGGGCCTTGATTTTGGAGCCGCGGGTGCTCCTGCTGGACGAGCCGCTGTCGGGCCTAGACGCGCACCTGCGCAATGAACTGCGCCTGCTGCTGCGCCGCCTGCAGCGCCAACTGGCAGTGACGACTGTGTTTGTCACGCACGACCAGCAGGAGGCGGTCATGCTGGCCGATCGGGTCGCGCTGCTATTCGCCGGCCGCTTGCAGCAATTCGCGCCCCCCCACGAATTGTTTGCCCAGCCCGCCAGCGCCACGATTGCCAACTTCTTCGGCAACCCCAACCTCATCCCCGGCCGCCGCCACGGGGCGCTGGTGGAGACGGGATGCGGCGCGCTGCGGGTCCAGGCGCCGTCGCCCGATGGCCCGGTCACATTGACCATCCGTCCGGAACGCGTTCAGATCGCGGCCCACCCGGCCAACAACACCCTCTGTGGCCATGTGACGGATTGTGTGTATACCGGGACTCATTTGCGGCTGACCGTCCAAGTTAGCGCCGACCTGGACTTGGAAGTGTTGACCGAGGCGACGCGCGCCCTGGAGCCCGGCTCGCCGGTATACTTAGGGTTGCCGCCCGAGGCGCTCTGGCCGGTGCCAAACCCAGACCCAGGCCGGGTTGATCCACTGACCCGTTTTAGCGGAGTGGAGCAAGCGTTGAGCAACTAGAAAATTCAGGGTGAGGGGGCTGGCCGCCAGGCGGGCTTGGGAGACGTCGCTCACCGACCAGGCCGCGTCGGTCAGGGCGTCGCTGAGCGCCGCCCTGACCGGCCGGCGCAGAGGGCCGTGGCGCACCGCCAGGTTGATCGGGGGCCTTAGGAGAGCACTGGCACCGTGAGGGTTGGTCAGATTATCTATTGGAAACTTTTGGGACAGGGGCCGGGGGGCGCTACCGGCCCACTTTCGACCGACGCTGGCCGGAAACCGGGCGGAGATCAAACCTTGAAAAACGATCATTATGATGTTGCTATTGTCGGGGGTGGCCCCGCTGGCTTGCAGGCCGCCCTGGTTCTGGCGCGCACCCGCAAGAAGATAATTGTATTTGACGATCCGCAGCCGCCCCGCAACAGCGCCTCGCACGGGGTGCACAATCTCTTGGGTTTAGATGGCTTGCCGCCCGCAGAAATCCGCGCGCTGGCGTGGAAACAGATCGCCGTCTATCAAAGCGCCGAGCTGCGCCCCGAGCGCGTGACGGGCATCACGCGGGGAGACGCTAAGTTGTTCGGGGTGACGGGCGACCAAGGCTCAACGGTCATGGCGAAACAGGTGATCCTGGCCTGTGGATATCGGGATGTTCACCCGCCGGTCGTGGGGTTTGCCGAATGCTGGGCCGACACAATCATTCCCTGCCCCTATTGTGACGGCTATGAAAATCGAGATCGGGTCTGGGCAGTCGTCGCCGCCTCAGCGCACGAGGCCCACCATTTCGCCAAGCTGGCGCAAAACTGGACGGCGGACGTCAAGGTGATCTTGCAGGCCGGCGTCTCGCTTGAGGCCGACTTTGAAGCGGAACTCAGGGCGGCTGGCATTTCGGTTCATCGGGGCCAGATCGTTCAAGTGCATCACACCCGAGGCAAGGTTGAGGCGGTGTCGCTTGAAAACGGGGAGCGGTTGCAAGCCGGCAACCTGTTGTGGATACCGCCCAAAGAACCCTTGCCGCTGATCCAGGCCCTAGTCGACAGTCTCGGGCTGGAGGTGGATGACGTCGGCTTTGTGAAAACGAACGAGGCGCAGCAAACCAATGTCGATCGGCTGTGGGCGGCGGGTGACGTTCAAAACGGGCGCTGGGCACTCGATGCGACTTGCACCGGCGGCAAAGTGGCCCAGACGATCATCCGGAGCTGGTATCGGTAACTGGCGCGGGCGCGGGCCGAGCGATTGCCAAACACCTGCTTGATCTGTGTGCCCGTCGGGCTCGCGGCCGGGTAGCCGGCGCGGTTGCATTCCCAGGAGGCGCCAGCACAACCGCGCCAGGCCTCCGTAAGAATGACGGTCGTCAGACCAATCCTCGCCACCGTCCGGCATTATGATTGCAAACTTGCTCTGCCCGCCTACCCGCCGCCGAACCGCTCAGGCCCCGACTAGCAGCCTGAGCCGGTACGTCAGTGGTAAGATCGAGTAGCGCCAACTCTGATAACCTGAGGACTTCCATGCTCAACGGAAAAGAACCTCTCATCGTTTGTCAAAATCTAGTCAAGATCTACAAGGTCGCCAACCTGGAAGTCGTGGCCCTCCAGGGACTAGATTTGATGGTCCAGCGGGGCGAGATGGTGGGCATTGTGGGCACCTCCGGCTCAGGCAAGACAACCCTGATGAATATCCTGGGCGGGCTAGACCGCCCCTCGGCCGGCCGGGTGACGGTTGACGGGCTGAACCTGCTAACCCTTTCGGAGTCGGCCCGCAATCATTACCAGCAGTCCAAAGTGGGTTTCGTCTGGCAGCAAACTTCCCGCAATCTGATTCCCTATTTGACCGCCCAGGAAAATATTGAGCTGCCCATGACCATGGCCTGGCAAAGCAGCCCCCGCCAAAAACAGGCCTGGTCGGCCGAGCTGCTGCAGGCCGTGGGACTTTACGAGCGGCGCCGGCACAACCTTTCGCAGCTTTCTGGCGGCGAGCAGCAGCGGGTGGCCATTGCGGTGTCGCTGGCAAATAAGCCGGTGCTCCTCCTAGGCGATGAGCCGACTGGCGAAGTCGATTCGGCCACGGCGCAAACCATCCTGGATACCTTCCGGCGCCTGGGCGCGCAGATGGACCTGACGATTGTGATCGTGACCCACGATCCGCGCCTGTCTGCCCAGGTAGACCGGGTGGTTGCCATTCAGGATGGGAAGATCAGCACCGAAACCATCCGGCAGGTGAACCCGACCGAGCCGGGCCTGAGCCGGCACCCGACGGGTGAGGCGGCCCCCGACTTCAAGAAGGAAGTAGCCACCTATCATGAGTACGTCGTGCTTGATTCGGCCGGCCGATTGCAAGTGCCGCGGGAGATTTTGGAAAACCTGGGGATCGGCAAGCGCGCCCAGCTGGAGACGGGCGAAGACTGCATCATTATCCGCCCGGCGGCCGGGCAAGGAACCGCCGGGGAAGAGATCGGCCTGACCATGGAAGAACAGCTGGCCCTGCTTTTCAAAGACCAGGCCCCTCCGCCCCGCAAACGACGGCGCGGCCTATTGGGCGGCCTGCGGCGTCAAGACCAGATTTGAGCAGAGAGCGCTATGTCAGACCGCCCGATTGATCCCACTGTGAATGTAGAGAAGCAATTCGGCAGCGCGCCAGAAACGATCATCTCGGTCAGGGCCGCCAGCCGAGTTTACCCGCTGGGCGCCACCCGGGTCACCGCCCTGAAAGATGTGACCCTGGATGTGCCCAAGGGCATCCTGGGCGCGCTGCGTGGGCGTTCGGGGTCCGGGAAGACCACCCTGCTCAACCTCATGGGCGGCCTGGACCAGCCCACCACGGGCGAAATTTTTCTGTTTGGACAATCCCTTTCCCACCGTTCCAGGGATGAACTGGCCAGCCTGCGGCGGCAGCGGATCGGGTTCGTGTTCCAGTCGTTTGCGATCATGCCCAATTTCTCGGCGCTGGAAAATGTCGAGTTGATGCTGCGCATCGCCGGGGTCCAGCGCGAGCGCCGGGCGCGCGCCATGCGCTGCCTGGAAATCGTGGGCCTGGGGTTGTGGGCCCACCACCGCCCCTGGGAAATGTCGGGCGGGCAGCAGCAGCGGGTGGCCATTGCGCGGGCCTTAGCGACCCGCCCCGACCTGATCCTGGCCGATGAGCCCACCGGGGAGCTGGACAGCGCCACTGGGCGACAAATTTTTGCCTTGTTTCGTTACATTGTGGATTATGAAAAGATCACCGTGTTGATGACCACCCACGATCCTATGATTGAAGAATATGCCCACATCGTTTACGAGCTCAGCGATGGGCAAGTGCAGGCCGCCCGCTCGCTGGCAGGAGGATGAAACGTGCTTAAGCAATGGGTCAGTAGCGTGTTGCTGACGGGCGTGCTGGCTTCAGTGGCCGGCTGTGGTGTCGGGGCGCAGTCCAGCGCCACCCCGACGCCACTGCCCCAGATCGTCAGTTCTCAAAATATCGTCTTTACGGTCGAGCGCGGCCCGATTATCGCGCAGCGCGATATCACCGGCGAGATTGTGCCGGCCCGGCAGGATAAGCTCTATTTCAGCACATCGGGTTTCATCAACCGGGTACTGGTGAAGCGTGGGGATCGGTTCAAAAAAGGCGATCTACTGGCCGAGTTGATATTGGACGACCTGCTCGACCAACTGCAGCAGGCCCAAATCGACCTGGAGGTCTCGCAACAGAACCTGGCGATCGACCAGGCCCAAAAGGCCTATGACCTCCAGCAGGCCGAGTCCGAGGCCGTCATTGCCCAAAAGCAGGTGGCGCTGGCCCAGATCAACCTGGACTCCGCCGGGAGCACCCAGCGAACGGTGGCCCAGCTGAACCTGGATATTGCCCAGGAACATTTCAAAACGGCGGAAGC
>JBBRZY010000030.1:0-15234 GCA_038252885.1 Anaerolineales bacterium
ACCCATCCCCCCCCCGCTCGGCCCACGGGGCTGCCGGGCACCTTCTCCCAACAACCCCCGCCCGCGCGGCCCTCGCGGCACTCGGGACAATTCTCCGAACAAATCCCTCCCGCGCGGCACTCGCGGCACTCGGGACACTTCTACGAACAGTTTCCTCCCGCGCGGCACTCGCGGCACTTGGGACACTCCTACGAACAAATCCCTCCAGCGCGGCACTCGCGGCACTCGGGACACTTCTACGAACAAATCTCTCCAGCGCGGCACTCGTGACACTTGGGACACTTCTACGAACAAATCCCTCCCGCGCGGCACTCGCGGCACTTGGGACACTCCTACGAACAAATCCCTCCAGCCACGTCACCCTTGCCCAAGCGCAGCCTCCCGATCGTCACCGCAAGCGAAGACTACCAACGAGCGTTGCGCCTGACCCAAACAACCCCCCACGACCCTGTCATTCCGAACCCCCGCGAGCGGTCTTGCGACTGACGCAACCTTGTAGCGGGGTGATCGCGAAGCACACTTTAGTGGGAATCCCACCGCTGGAACTAGCGCGGCCTCTTGTCGAACTAGCCCCGTTGATTGTTCGCAGGCGCCCAAGTTCAATTGTCTTCCGCCCCCATTCTCATCCACCTCGTCTGCCCTCACCCGTCCCTCCGGCCCGCCTTTTTCTTTTTCTCTTTCTTTTTCTCTCCTTTCATTCTCTGCTATCATCTCTGGGTAACTTGTGACCACCACCTACCCATGCCCGCCCGCCCATCCCCCAACGCCACCACCCCAGTTTGTGAAACCGGCCAGCTCCATGCGCCGGGAGACTCAACGCCCGTCGCCGTCGGCACCGCCGCCTGGTTCGCCTGGCTCGCAGGCCCCGACCATAGCACGTTCTACCTGCGCGACCCGGCCGGCGCCTACACCGCCCGCCGCGAGCAGCGGCGCGGCGGGCACTATTGGTATGCCTACGCCAAGCGCGGCGCGCGTCTCCGCAAGACCTACCTCGGCCGCAGCGCCGACCTCACCTGGGCGCGTCTCCTGGCCGCCGCCGAGACCCTCACCACCGGCCCCCGCCCCGTGCGCCCCGCGCTGGTGTTGGCGGCCAAACTGGGCGTGCCGCCGTTGCGAGCCGCCACCGTGCCGCGCCCGCGCCTGACCGCGCTTCTGGCCGGCCTTCGCGCCCGCCCGCTCACGCTGCTCTCCGCGCCGCCCGGCTTCGGCAAAACCACCCTGCTCTGCCAATGGGCCGCCCAGCGCGCCGGCCCGCCCGTGGCCTGGCTCTCGCTCGACGCCGGCGACAACGACCCGCTGCGGTTCTGGGCGCACCTGGTCAGCGCGGTGGCCGCCGACTTCCCGTCCGCCGCCAGCGCCGCGCTGACCGTGCTGGCCGGCCCCACGCCCACCGGCGCGGCCGTCGTCAGCGCGCTGTTCGCCGGCCTGCCGCCGAACGCCGCCCTGGCGCTGGTGCTCGATGACTACCACGTCATCGACCACGCCGCGATCCACGCCGCGCTGGCCTTCGCGCTCGAGCACCTGCCCGCCCAGTGGCGCGTCATCATCGCCAGCCGCGTTGACCCGGCCGACCTGCCGCTGCCGCGCCTGCGCGCCCAAGGCCGCCTGACCGAAATCCGCGCCGACGATCTGCGCCTAACGCCCGCCGAGGCCACGCTGTTCTTGCGGCAAGCCACCGGCCGCGCCGTGCCCACCGCCGTAGCGCAAGCGCTCGCGGCCCAAACCGAGGGCTGGGCCGCCGCCCTGCAGCTGGCCGCCCTGGCGTTGCCGGCCGATGACGCCGCCCCCCCGCCCCGCCCTAGCCCAGTTGGGGTGCCGGCCGCCGCCCAGCGTCAGGTGTTCGACTATCTCGCTGCCGAGGTGCTCCAACGCCAGCCGCCCGCCACCCAACGCTTCTTGCTGCACACCGCCCTGCTCGACCGCCTGAGCGCCGGTCTGTGCGCGGCAGTGGTAGGCGAGCTGCCGGCCGATTTTCTGGAACACCTTGAGCGGCAGAACCTGTTCCTGGTGCCCCTCGACGCCGAGCGCCGCTGGTATCGCTATCACGCGCTGTTCGCCGAGTTCCTGCGGGCGCGGCTGGCCCACTCGGCCAGCGCCGCCGCGGTGCGCGCCCTGCACGCCCGCGCCGCCGCATGGTTCGAAGCGCAGCACGACACCGCCAGCGCCATTGACCACTGGCTCGCCGCCGAGGACTACCCCCGCGCCGCCGGGCTGATAGACTGCGACGCCGAGCTGCTCATGGCGCAGGGCGCCATCACCACCATCGCCCGCCGCTTGGCCGCGCTGCCGGCCGCCATTGTGCACGGCAGCAGTTCGCTCTCCATCTGGCAGGCGTGGTGCTTTTGTCTGAACAACCAATTAGCCTCGGTCGAGCCGGCGCTGGCGCAGGCCGCAGCGCGGTTGCAAGGCGCAGAGGCTTATGCCGCCCGTGCGCCCGCCGCCGAAGCCGCCCAAGTGCGCCAGAGCGTCGCCGCGGGGCTGGGGCAACTGGCCGTCATACGGGCGCAGGCAGCCCGCCAGCGCGGCGACTACCCGGGCGCGGCCCACTGGGCCCACACCGCCTTGACCTACCTGCCCGCCCAAGAGATTCGGATGCGCAGTCTGGTAGCCCTGACGCTTGGGCAGGCGCACCAGGCCGAGGGCGACGTTCACGCCGCCGAGCGCGCCTTTGACGACGCCGCGCGCCTCATCTCCGCGACGCAGCATCCGTTCATTCACCTCAACACGTTGAGTGCGCAGGCCTGGCTCCGGGTCGAGCAGGGTCAACTGCACACCGCCGCCGCCCTCTATCGGCGCGCGCGCGCCTGGGCCCAGACCCACGGCGGCGCGGCGCTGGCCGCCCTCACCGGTCTGGCCCTGGCCGATTTGCTGCGCGAGTGGAACGACCTGGCCGCCGCCGCCGCGCACTTGGCCGCCGACCTGCCGCTGGTGGCCCTGGCCGGCCACACCGATAGCTATATCAGCGGGCTGCTCATGCAATCCCGCGTGCAGCAAGCCCTGGGGCAACCCGCCGCGGCCAGCGCCAGCCTCGCGGCGGCCGAGCAATTGGGGCCGCCCAACACCTGGCAGCACAACGGCGCCGTGCTGGCCGCCTGGCGCGCGCGGCTGGCACTTGCGCAAGCCGACCCGGCCGCCGCCCAGCGGTGGGCCATAGCCTACGCCGCCACGCGCGACCCAAGCCCGCTCACGCCAGCCGCCCGCTACGTCCATGAGGTCGAAGACTTAACCCTCGCCCGGGTGTGGTTTACGACCGGCTCGCCAGCGGCGGTGGCGCAAGCGCAAGCGTTGTTGGCCGCCCTGCTCCCGGCCGCCGAAGCCGCCGGCCGTCGCACGCGCGCGCTCGAAATTCGGCTGTTGCAGGCGCTGGCGCTGGCGGCCGCCGGCGACCAGGCCAACGCCGTTCAGGCGCTGACACACGCGCTCCACCAGGCCGAACCGGAAGGCTACGTGCGTTTGTTCGTGGACGAAGGGCCGGCCTTCACTCGGCTGCTGCGCACCCTGGGCCGCGCGGCTGGCGTCAGCGCGCGCTATCTGGCCACGCTGCGCCGCGCGGCCGGCCTGCCGCTGACGGTCGAGGCGGACCTGGGCGGTGAGGCCGCCGCCCCGTTAGCGCCACTCAGCACCCGCGAGCAGGAGGTGCTGCGGCTGCTGGCCGAGGGCCTCTCCAATCGCGAGATCGCGCAGCGGTTATCCATCGCTCTGGGCACCGCCCAGTGGCATACCAAGAGTATTTACCGCAAGCTGGGCGTGCCCAACCGCACGCGCGCGGCGGCGCTGGCGCGCACGTTGGGGCTGCTGGTCTAACCCGCCCCCGTCGAAACACCCCAAACGGTAGGGGACAGCCCACCGTCCGCAGGCTATTCTGCCCCTACGCCGTCAGGGGCCGAGACCACCCCGCGCCAGGAGCCCAAGTGATGCCAGTGTCCCGCCGTTTTCAACCGATTGTCTTCGCCGGCCTCATCGCCGGGCTGCTGCTGAGCGCCGGGTGCGGCCCGCAGGCCACCCTCGCCCCCACGCTCGCGCCGACCGCCGCCGCGCTCACCCCCGCGCCAGCCACGGCCGCACCCACGGCGCTGCCGCCGACCGCCGCGCCCCAGCCGGCCGACGTTAGCGGCCAATGGCTCGGCGCGGAAACTTTCCCCACTGACCCAGCCAAGCCGGGCTATTTGCTGGTCACCTTCAGCACCGCTGGCGACGCGCTCTCCGGCGACTACGCCCTGCCGATGATTAACCACACGGGCGCGCTAGACGCCCCGGCCCTCAACGGCTCGCACCTCACCTGGGCCATCGCCGACCGTGGCCGCGCCCTCACGTTCGAGGGCGACGTCGCGGGCGACACGTTCACCGGCAACGCCACGCTCAGCGGCGAGGCTGTGCCGCTCACCTTCACCCGACTGGCGGACGGCATTGACTCCTCCGCCGTTCTCGGCTGGTACGCCGTCGACAACGAGCACTTGATCGCTATCTTCCGTGACGGCGACCAGGTGCTCTACCGCGACTGGCTCACCGGCCGCATGGGCGTGCTGCTGCCCGTCAGCGCGGATACCTACGTGGGCGGCCCAGCCTGGCAGGTGCCTGCGCCGGTCGAAACCCACGTCACCTTCACGCGCACTGCCGCCGGCGTCACTGGACTGCTATTTGAACAAACCGGCCAGCCGCCCTTCAGCGCCACGCGCGCGCCGAGCTTCTACAAAACCACCGAGGGCCGCTTTAGCAATGGGGACGTGACCCTGGCCGGCACACTGGTCACGCCCGACCTCCCCGGCGCGCCGCCGGACGCGCTGTACCCCGCCATCGTCAGCCTGCACGGCTCCGAGCCTGGCCGCCGCCGCGACACCTTCCGCTGGCTGGCCGCCGAGTGGCTTGCCTACTATGGCATCGCTACGCTGGTGTATGACAAGCGCGGCGTGGGCGACTCGACCGGCAAGTACCTCGAGACGCCCACCGACAGCAACATCGAGAACCTGGCCCACGACGCCCTGGCTGGTCTGGCCTGGCTGAAGACCCAGCCCAACATCGACCCGGCCCAAATCGGCGCGCTCGGCGCGAGCCAGGCCGGCTGGGTCGGCCCGCGCATGGCTGCCGCTTCGCCCGAGGTAGCCTTCCTGGTCATGGTCGTCGGCCCATCAGTGTCACCGAGCCAAAACGGGTTCTTTGTCAGCCAGGTGACCGCCCGGCCCCACGACGGCACGGCCCAACTCGACGACGCCCTGACCACCCAGGTGCTGAACAGCTCCCAATCGCCGTTTGACCAACTGGCCTACCTCCAGGCCACCACCGTCCCGGCCCTGTGGATCTACGGCGGCCTCGACACCCACATCCCCGGCTACGCCAGCGCCGAGATCATCGACCGGCTGCGCCAGGCCGGCCAGACCAACCTCGACATGATGTTCTACCCTGAGGGCAATCACAGCATGTTCGGGTCGCGCACTGGCTTCGACGACGAGTCGCCTTACCTGCCCGGCTTCATCCCCGGCTGGAACGCCGCCGAACTGCATTGGATATTAGACCACGTGCGCCTTCCGGGCGTGACCAGCGCCGCCGCCCAACCGGTCAGCTTTGCCACGGACGATGGCACTCTGCTAACCGGCACGCAGTATGGCGCGGGCCGCACGGCCGTGATCTTTGCCACCACCAGCGACGCCCACCAGGCCACCTGGGCCGGTGTGGCGCAGGCGGCGGCCGAGGCCGGCTATCTGGCGCTAACCTTTGACTTCAGTTTCTGGCAGCCCGACGGCCAGCGCGACTTCAACCGCATGAACGCAGCCGACGCCGACCTGCTGGCCGCTGTGGCCTACGTTCGCAGCCAGGGCGCCGAGCGGGTGGTCGTCATCGGCGCAAGTCTGGGCGGACTGGCGGCGGCCAAGATTGCGGCCCAGGCGGAGCTAGCTGGCCTGGTGGTGCTAGGCGCGCCGATGGGCGACCCGGCGCTGACCATCGCGGTCACGCCAGAAGAACTGGCGGCCGCCACCATGCCCAAGCTCTTCATCGTCTCGGCCAACGACACCACGGTGCCAGCCGCCAAGACGCAGGCAATGTATGCCGCCGCCGCCGAGCCGAAAGACATCGTGAGCTACCCCTCGGCGCTGCACGCCACCGACCTGTTCACCGGCCCGCTCGCCGCCGACCTGCAAGCCGCCCTGCTCGACTTCCTGCAAGCCAACACGCCGCCAGAGTAGCCCGCGCCGGCCGACTTCTGGCCTGCCTCCTGTATAATTCGCGCAGCCGGGAGGCACATATCATGGCGACCCCTTTTGACAATCGGCTGCTACTCGTCCAGTGGGTCTCACGTCTGCTGCGGCCCACGCGCGACACCTTCGGCAACATCGACCCGCGCGCTAACGAGTTGGGCATCTCGGCGCGCGACTTCTGCCAGTGGGCGCGCCGCACCTTTCCTAACCTGAGCGGTTTATCGCTCAAGGCCTTTCACGGCACGTCCTGGCAGGGCAAGAGCGGCAGCGACAACCCCGCTGACGTGCGCGCCCTGACCAGCTTCGACCGGGTGCGCGACTGGCTGCGGGCCTGCAGCGAGAGCAATTTAGAACTGCACATCTGGTGCGTGCCGGTGGGGCGCTTTCAGGGGACGCTGCTGGTGGACCGCGAAGTGGCGATGCTGTCTGAGCTTATGGCGGTCGCGGCCGAGGGCGTCAGCCTCAAGTCGCTCTCGCTCGACGTGGAGGCCGGCGGCGGCTTTTGGGGCGGCAATCAACAGGATGCGCTCGACTATTGGCGCAAGCTGCGCGGCAGCCTGCCCAACACGCACGTGTCGGTCATCCTCGACTATCGCTTCCGCAAGCAGGGGCGCGAGGCTTTCATCACGCCGTGGGCTACCCGCGCCGACAGTCTGCAGCCAATGGTCTACCCCGGCGAGTTCTTCCCGGCCAGCGCTGAGATGCCCATCGAGCGCGAGATGCGCAAGGCCTTTGACGAGCTGGCCGGGTTCAACCAACCCATCATCCCCATGCTGCAACTGCATGACGCCAGCCGCCCGGTCAGGCGGCTGACGCGGCCGCAGGAAGTGACGGCCCAGGCCGACATGGCGCTGCGGCTGGGAGCCAAAGGGCTCACCTACTTCCGCACCGGCACTGATCACTTCCAGTCATCCAAGTGGCCGGGCTTTGCCGCCATCCAACTGGCGGGGTCGGTGCCGCCGGCCGCGCCGCCCATCCCCGCCCACGCCATCGTCGTCTGGCCGGAGCAGGCCGGCTACACCGAGTCGCTCTTCCAAGAGAACCCGGCCGACGCCCCGGTGCAGTTCGCTCGCGACGTCTACGAGCAGCCGATCCACTTTAAGCGCACTTTCTCGGGCCAGGGCATCACGGTGGAATACCGCCCCAACCTGCCGCAGCGCGGCGCGTATGCAGTGGAGGTCTTCATCCCGGCCGGCATCGCTAACGCCCGGGTGGAGTACCGCATCATGGACCGCCCCGGCCAGCCGGATGCCGAGATCGTCACGCCCGCGATTGATCAGGCCCGCTTCTCTAACCAGTGGTTCAGCCTGGGCGAGTTCGACTTCGACCCGGCCCTGACCGATTGCGGCAAGGTCAGCCTGACCGACCTCGGGCCCGACGCCCCGCGCCAGACGGTGGTCTTCAGCGCCGTGCGCTGGCTGCGGCTGCAGCGCTAAACGCCTTCCTACTTTCCTCAAACCGCGTCCCCAGACGAGTTTCCCATTTGCTTTACTTACTATGCAACGCATAGTATGATGTACCACATAGCAAAGGAAACGAACGACCCCAATCAGCACACCGGCCTCGAGCTTGAACTGCGCCGTGGCGTGGTCATCCTGGCCGTGTTGAGCCAACTGCTCACCGAGCAATACGGCTATTCGCTCAAGACCGCCCTCTCCGAGCAGGGGTTGAATATGGATGAGGGCACGCTCTACCCCCTCTTGCGCCGGCTGGAAAGCCAGGGCTTACTGACCAGCGCCTGGCGCGTCGAAGACAGCCGCCCGCGCCGCTACTACTCGCTCTCGCCCGAGGGCCGGAAAGTGTATGCCGCCTTATCCAAACAGTGGCGCACCCTGGTGCGCGCGATGGACGGGCTGTTAAAGTAAAGAGAGAGACATCATGGAAGCTCAGGAAATGCTGGATCGCTATGTGCATGCGGTGAGCCGTTACTTGCCGGCCCGGCAGCGCGACGATGTCGCCGCCGAACTGCGCTCCTTGCTGCACGACACGCTGGAGACGCCCAGTGAGCGCGAGGAAGACCTGCCCGATATTCGTCGGGCGGCCGACCTAATCCGCGAGATGGGCAACCCCGAGATCGTCGCCCTGCGCTACCTGCCAACGCGCTCGCTCATTGGCCCCGCCCTCTATCCTAGCTTTATCACTTACACCCGCCTGATGTTAGCCGTCCTGGCGGCGCTGTTCGTGGCCGTCTGCGCCTATAGTCTGTGGTCTCTGCCCGCCCCCTTGCCCGAAGCACTGGTTCGCGTGCTCACAACGGCCTGGCCCTTCATCGGCAGCGCGGTCGCCTCGGTGGGAATTATCGTCATCACCTTCGGTGTCATCGAGCGTATCGTAGCGCTCAGTCCGACCCCGGCGGCCGCCTGGGACCCCTATGCCCTGCCGGCGGTGCGCGACCCAGACCAAATCAAACGGCGCGACATGTGGGGTAACATTGCGGCGCGCCTGCTGCTGATCGCGTTTCTGAACTTCTTCCCCAACCTCCTCGCCTTCGTCTTCGTCGGCGATAGCCCGTGGGGCAGTTGGCCGCAGTTCACACCCGAGTTCCGCGCCAACTTCGGGCCGTGGTTCACTGGGCTCTGGGTTCTAGAAGCTGGCCTGTTCGCGCTGGTGCTGCGCCAGGGTCGTTGGCGTCCGGTCACGCGCTGGCTGGAGGTGGCCGTCAATGCCGCCACGGTGGTATTGCTCTGCTTTGTCGTCCCCGGCGGGGCCATCGTTTCGCCTAGCTTTATCGATGCGTTCGTGAAGTTTGGCCTGACCGTCACCGTCATCGTCGCGGGGGTTGTGACCGTCACGCTGGCCTACAAAGCCCTGCGCCTGCCCGCCGGTCCCCTGCCGAGCATCCCTGGTTTGCGGAGTGGCGACGGCCGTTGAGCGCCCGGTCCCTGCTGCGCGGAGTCTGGCGCCACCTTAAACATAAACCGGCGGAGTTGGGTTTACCCAACTCCGCCGGTTTTGATTCAGGTCACCTAAGGCGTTGTAACTGTCGGTGAGATTGGCGCCGTGCTGGTGGGAGCCACGGTGGCCGCATCGGGCACCGTGGGCGACGGCAGCGGCAGCAGTACCTGCTGGCCGGACGGCAAGTAGATCACCTGGATGTTAGGCGCGATCTTGTCAATGTACCGGAAGGTCAACACATCCGGATTGTCCTGGAGTGCATCACCGATCAGCCCCAGAGACTGGGCTTCGGCCTGCGCCTGCAACACGGTGGCCTGGGCGCGCCCTTGCGCGGCGATGATAGCCGCGTCGGCCTGGCCCTGGGCGGTCACGCGCGCCTGCTCGGCTTCCTGCCGGCGCGACTCGACCACAAAGGCCGCCTGTTGCGCCTGCTGTTCGGCGATCTGCTTCTGCTCCACCGCGGCGGCGTACTCGTCGCTGAAGTGGATGTCGCGCAGGATGAAGTCCACTAGCACCAGGTCGTTGTCGAGCATCTTGGCGGCCAACTCAGAGGTGATGAGTTCTTCCATCTGAGCGCGCTCGCTGCTGACGATCTGTTCGACGCCATACTGCGAGGCGGTGTCACGGATGATGCCGCGCGACAGCGGCCGCACCACGCCATCCTGGTAGCGGTCCTGCCAGTTGATGTGCAGCTCGACCACGTGGGTGGGGTCCACCTGGTAGATGACCGAGGCGTCAATCAACACTTCCTGGCCATCTTTGGTGCGGGAGCGCACCGAATCATCGCCGCTCACCGAGCCTTCCCCCGACGCGCTCGACATGGTGTAAGTCTGGCGGCCAATGGTGTAGGTCTGCACACGCTCCGCGAACGGAATGATCCAGTGCAGGCCCGGCCCCAACGACTCGGCCCGATAGCCAGCCGGCGAAATGGCCGAGATGACCACGCCGCGATCTTGAGGATCAATAAAGATCAAACCGCTTGAAACGGTGGTAAGCACCAGCGCCAAGACAACGGCGCCGATGATGATGACCGGCCCGCTGCGAAAACTACGGCCACGCGCTGAGTTGAAGACCACCAGCGCCACCATCCCGAGCGCCAGCAGCCAGGCCAGGCCGGCCAGCCCCAGCAGCAAACTTCCGATATCCATATGCCTCTCCTTGTGCCACAGCCAAAATTGACTGAGCATCGACTGCTGTGAGTATACCTCTCTAGTGTAACTCGGCCGGGCGGCGCGCCCCGGTCAATCGGCTGACAGTTGGCGGACGCCCGCGCTGGGCCGCCGACTGGTTGGGTTAGGAAAATCACAGAACAATCACGTTGCTGTAACTGATTTTGAACGAAAAGCACTTGACTCTCATTGGTGACTCCGGTACTATATCGTCCTAATAGCACGCAGTACTCGATAAAGGCTAACCCAGTGAAAGCTGGGGGCGCAAAGCTTTGGGTCTAAGGTCAGGGCGCTGGTACCTGACTATGATTGCCAGGTTGCCGAGAATGTCCTCAGCAGACATACATCGGGCCTGGTTTCCAGGCTCGTTTTTATTCTAGTGGGGATTGTGGCATGAAGTTGGAGATAGATTGGGATAATGGTTACTAAAAATTTGCCCTTACGCCGCCGCTTGATTCGCCCTCTGCTCGTCGCGGGCTTTCTCCTGGCACTGGTGTTGGGCGCCGCCCACGCGCCGGCCGTCCAGGCCGCCTTCGCCGGCTGCCGGTCTGATCCAGTGTTCGTGCTGTCGGACGGCACGATCCTGGATGTTTCGGTGGCTATTGGCACGTCGGTCAATAACGTGGATGAAATTCACTATACGGTCCACGGCCCGAAGGGTGTCAAGCTAATTGCTGCTATCAGCACGCCCACCCTCGGCTTCGAGGGCCTGGAGACCGTCACCTACATCGCGGACGGCGCTCCCAATCAGTACGTGACCGATACGATCGTGCATACCTCGGTGAGCAACGTCAGCACCACGGCTTACACGATCTTTGCCGGAAACGGCCTGCTGCAGCTGAAGCTCCGGCTCAGCGCCCAATACCATGCCATTGAAGGCTGGGCTGGGCAGCACATGGTCGCTTATCTCTCGAAGTAAGGCGCTCTTTGGCGGGCCAGGTCACCCATTTCTCCGGGGGCCCGGCACGCTTGCTATTTATGTCCACCACCCGCATCTG
Source organism: Anaerolineales bacterium (assembly GCA_038252885.1). Taxonomy (GTDB): domain Bacteria; phylum Chloroflexota; class Anaerolineae; order Anaerolineales; family UBA6663; genus JADZEK01. The sequence goes on from JBBRZY010000030.1 coordinate 11,254, forward strand.
GGACCGCTTGAACACCTGGGTGCCGCCGCAGCCGCACACTGGAATCCTGGCCGCAGTGTTGGCGTTGGCCGGGCTGCTGGGGGCCTGGGCCGGCGCGCCCACTGACTGGGCCAAACTCAATTGGTTTGAGACTGCATTCGTCCTCGCCTTTCTGGTCTGCTTGCTGGTCTGGGCGGGCACGCACCCCCTGCACCTTCGCCACCAAACTAAAGTCCACCTCACCACGCTGCCGATCTACCTGATCGCCTTATTAGTGCCGCCGGCGCTGGCCGGCGTGGCGGCCGGGCTGGGTGTGCTCATTGGCCAACTGCGGATGCGCCCGCAGACCGGCAATTACCCCAGTGACATGGCCATCGCCGTCAGCCGGTGGGTGATGGTTGCGCTGTGCGCCTCAGCCCTGGCCCACTGGCCCGCCGCCGGCGCGTGGCCGCTGGCTTTTCGCTTGGGCGGCACGGCGGCACTGATGTTCGTGCTCGATGTGCTCACCAGCCCCTTTGAACTGTCGCCTATGTCGGGCGAGCCGCCGATCAAGGTCATCTACGCCGTCGTGCACGACGGCGGCCTGTACGAGAGCGCGCAGTACCTCATTGCCATCTTGGCCGCCGCGGCCGCCATTGAGCAGACTTGGACCCTGGTGCTGCTGGTCGTGCCAATCTACCTGATCTACTCGGCCTTCCGCAACGCCAAAGAAGTGCACGACGGCACCTACCGCTTATTGGAGAGCCTGGCCGACGCGGTGGACCTGCGCGACCCATACACCGGCGGCCACTCGCGGCGCGTGGCGCATTGGGTGACGCAGATCATGAAGGAAGTGAAGGTGCACGGCCCCGAGGCCGAGCTGATTAAGACCGCCGCCCGCATGCATGACATCGGTAAGATCGGTGTGCCCGATGCCATCCTCAACAAGACCGGCCGGCTGACGCTGGACGAAAAAACGATCATGGACTCGCACCCGGAGCGCGGCGCAGAACTGCTGGCGCGCTTCGCCGACTTTGCCAACGGCCAGAAGATTGTGCTGCACCACCACGAGAGCTGGGACGGCTCTGGCTACCCCGACGGCCTGAAGAGTTGGGACATCCCCTTTGGCGCGCGCGTGATCGCGGTGGCCGACAGCTATGACGCCATGACCAGCGACCGGCCCTACCGCGCGGCCATGTCGATTGCGCAGGCCAGCCGCATTCTCCGCGACGGCCGCGACCAGCAGTGGGACCCGATCATTGTGGAGGCCTTCCTGCGCTGCATCGAACGCATGCCCGCCGCCGAACTGACGACGCCCGCCATTACGATGGCGGCCACCGCCGCGACCCCACGGTAAGAAAAGCAGGAGAACAGAGAACGAGCTGGGGCCACAGGCCAGGATACTACGTCTCCCGGCCCCGCTGTCATCCGCCTGCTGCCTTCCAGCTTCCGACGTCCCTCGTTCTGTGCTAGTATCCGCGCCGTGCGCCAATTTGAGCTAACCATTACCGAGGTCGCCGCCATCGGCAGCGCTGTGCGTGTCACCTGCGCCGGGCCAGCCCCGGGCGCGCAGCCGGGGCAAGTGTGCCTGGCCTGGGCGGAGGCGCCGACCCAGCCGTTCTTGCGCGTGCCGCTCTTCATGCAGGGCGGCGCGACCACCGACTCGCAATTCTTCGTGCCGCTCGGCCACCCCTACGCCCGCCTGGCCCCCGGTGACACTGTTGATCTGTTGGGGCCGTTCGGGAACGGCTTTCGCTTGCCCAGGCGCGGCTCGCACCTGCTGGTCGTGGCGGCCGCGCTCGAACGGCTGCTGCCCGTGATCGAGGCCGCGCTGGAAGGCGGGCTGGCAGTCACGGCGCTCACCCCGCGCAGCGCCGACCTGCTGCCGTCAGACGTGGAGATCCATCGCGGCCCGCTGACGGCCGAACTGGCGCTGTGGGCCGACTTGATCGCGCTCGACGTGACCGACCCGCGCGCCCGCGCCCAGCACATTCGCGCGCTGGCACCACAGCGCGGGCCAGAGTATGTGCAGGCGCTGGTCACGCCGCCGCTGCCGTGCGGCACGGGCGCTTGCCAGGCTTGCTGGGTCGAGCTGGCCCAACCCCACGTGCGCAAGCTGGCCTGTACGGACGGGCCAGTGTTCTACTTCTAGGTGACGTCGTTACACCCCGATGACATCCAAACCAGCAGTCCTGTGCGTCGTCGCCCACCCAGACGATGAGACCATCCTGTGCGGCGGCACGCTGGCCTTGTTGGCTTCCCAGGGCGTCGAGGTGCATGTCGTCAGTCTGACGCGTGGCGAAGGCGGCGAGTTGGGCGAGCCGCCACGCTGCACGCGCGAACAGCTTGGCGACGTGCGCGAGGCCGAACTGGTGTGCGCTGTGGGCAAGCTGGGCGGGCGCAGCTTGTCGTTCCTGGGCTATGTGGACCCAACCGTCGGGGCCGACAACCAACTCTACGCGCCGGCACACGACCCGACCATGCTGAGCGGCCAGATCGTCGCCAGCATTAAGCAGACACAGGCCCAAGTGGTGCTGACGCACGGCAGCGACGGCGAGTACGGCCACCCGGCCCACAAGTTGGCGCACACCAGCACGCTGATCGCCGCCGCGGCGCTGGGCGATAAAGCGCCGCTGGTCTACTCTTTCGCCGCGAGCTACGCGGCGCACCCCTACCCGCGCCTGGCGAACGCCGGCGACGCGGCCGAGGTGGTGGTGGAGGTCTCGGCCTTCCTGGCGCAAAAGACGGCCGCCGCGCTGTGCCACGCCACCCAAAACGCCCTGTTCGTCCGCCGGCGGTCGGAGGCGGCCGGGCGGCCAATGGCGGTGCAGGAAGTGCTGCTGACCGAAGAGTCCTTCCGCCGCCAGTGGCCGGCAGGGCCGCCGGCCTCCAACGTGTTCGTGGAGTGGGTCAGGCCCTATGCCCACGGTTGATCTGGCCCCGCACCACAAGCACGGCCTGACGCTCGACAACCCGGTGCTGAATGCGGCCGGGACGCTGGGCTTCGCGCAAGAGGCGCGCAGCCTGGTGGCGCTGCGGACGCTGGGCGCGTTTGTGACCAACCCCCTGACCTACCGCGCGCGCACGGCGGCGCACGCGCCCAACGCGGTGGCGCTGCCAGAGGAGGTGCTGGTGCACACCGGGCTGCCCAACCCCGGCGTTGCGGCCGCGCTGCGGCGGTGGGACCGCGACTGGCGGCGGATGGGGGTGCCGGTGATTGTGCACCTGGCGGCTACCAGCCCAAGCGAAACTGCGCGCGGCCTAGAGATACTGGAGCGGGCCAACGGCGTGGCGGCGATTGAGTTGGGCGTGCGGGACGACGTCGGCGTGACCGAGTTGACCCAGGTGGTGCGGGCGGCGCGCGGGGCGCAGCCATTGTTAGTGCGGCTGCCGCAGGCGCGGGCGGTGGAGTTGGCACCCGTGGCCGCCAAGGCAGGGGCCGAGGTGCTGGTCATCGCCGGGGCGCCGCGGGCCAACAGCTTGAGCAGCGAGCGCACGGTGGCGGGCCGGCTGTATGGGCCAAGCACGTTCGCGGCCGCGCTGGAGGCGCTGGTGGCCGTGGCGGCGCTGGGCTTAGGGCTGCCGCTGGTGGGCGCGGGGGGCATTTACACCCCGGCCCAGGCGCGGGCCATGCTGGCGGCCGGCGCGGTGGCGGTGCAGGTGGATGCGGTGCTATGGACGCACCCCAACCGCCTGGCGGAGATCATCGCCGCGACGCAGGCCGACACGGCACCCTCAGCGCTCTAGCAGGATCGTCACCGGGCCGTCGTTGACGAGCTCGACCTGCATGTGGGCGCGGAAGACGCCGGTCTGCACCGGCACGCCCAGCGCGCCTAAGGCTTGGGCGTAGTGGGCGACTAACGGCTCAGCCAGTTCGGGCGGGGCCGCGCCAATGAAGGATGGCCGACGGCCCTTTTGCACGTCGGCGTAGAGCGTGAACTGCGAGACGACCAGCGCGCTGCCGCCGGCCTCGAGCACGGAGCGGTTGAGCTTGCCGGCCTCGTCCTCGAAGAGGCGCAGATG
>JBBRZY010000031.1:0-15031 GCA_038252885.1 Anaerolineales bacterium
CGCGCTCTCCCATCGCCCGAATCCCTCCCCTTCGTGATAATTCGTGGCAAAGACTCTTCTGCCCTCCCTCCCCTCGCTCAACCCGATACCTCCCCTCGCGCCCTCGGCATTGATTGATCCCGCTGACCTCGCTATAATCCCCATACAACCAGCGGAAGTGAAAGGAAGCAGCGGTATGCCCGGAAAACGCCAGTCTGACCCGTTCGGCGCACGCGCCCCCCTCGACAGCCAGCACCATTATTATCGCCTCGCTCATTTGGTCGAGCAGGGCCTGGTGCCCAGCCTGGCGCGCCTGCCCTTCTCCATCAAAATCTTGCTCGAAGCCCTGCTGCGCAACTGCGACGGCTACCTGGTGACCCAGGACGATGTTAAGCGTCTGGCCGGCTGGAACGCCGCCAAGCCGCTTGACGCCGAGTTGCCCTTCCTGCCCGCCCGGGTGCTGCTGCAAGACTTCACCGGCGTGCCATGCGTGCTCGACCTGGCCTCCATGCGCGACGCCGTGCGCCGGCTGGGCGGCAACCCCAAGCAGATCAACCCGCAGGTGCTGGTGGACCTGGTGATTGACCACTCGGTCCAGGTCGACTACTTCGGCACCGGGCTGGCGCTGGCGCAGAACGCCGCCGTCGAGTTCGACCGCAACCGCGAGCGCTATGAGTTCTTGCGCTGGGGGGCCTCGGCCTTCAACAACCTGCGCATTGTCCCGCCCGCCACCGGCATTGTGCACCAGGTGAATTTAGAATACCTGGCGCGCGGCGTGCTCACCAAGTTCGACCCCGACAACACGCTGGTGGCCCTGCCCGACACGCTGGTCGGCACCGACTCGCACACCACCATGATCAACGGCCTGGGCGTGCTGGGCTGGGGCGTGGGCGGCATTGAGGCCGAGGCCGTCATGCTCGGCCAGCCGCTCTACATGCTGGCCCCGCAGGTCGTCGGCTTCAAAATGCACGGCCGCCTCAAGGACGGCGTGACCGCCACCGACCTGACGCTCACTGTCGTGCAGATGTTGCGCCAGAAGGGCGTGGTCGATAAATTCGTCGAGTTCTACGGCAGCGGCCTGTCGTCCATGTCGCTGCCCGACCGCGCTACCATCGCCAACATGGCCCCCGAGTATGGCGCCACCATGGGCTTCTTCCCGACCGACGCCGAAACCGTCAACTACCTGCGCCGCACCGGCCGCGCCGCCGCCGCCGATCTGGTCGAGGTCTACTGCAAGGCCCAAGGGCTGTACCGCACCGATGACCTGAGCGACCCGACCTTCTCCGACACGCTGGAGCTGAACCTGGCCGACGTGGAGCCCAGCCTGGCCGGCCCCAAGCGCCCGCAAGACCGGGTGGCCCTCACCCAGCTTAAGAGCGCCTTCCGCAAGTCGCTCACGGCCCCGGTGGCTGAGCGCGGCTACGGGCTAGATGCCGCCGCCCTGGCGCGCACCGCCCTGTTCAAAGACAACGGCCACTCGGTCGCGATGCACCACGGCGCGGTCGTTATCGCCGCCATCACCTCCTGCACCAACACCAGCAACCCGTCGGTCATGGTGGGCGCGGGGCTGCTGGCCAAGAAGGCCGTCGAGGCCGGGCTGACTGTGCCGAACTACGTCAAGACCAGCATGGCCCCCGGCTCTAAGGTGGTGCACGAGTACCTCACCAAGAGCGGCACGCTGCCTTACCTGGAGCAGTTGGGCTTCAACATCGTCGGCTACGGCTGCACCACCTGCATCGGCAACAGCGGCCCGCTGCCAGAAGCCGTGACCAAAGCCGTGCGCGACGGCGACATCGTCGCGGCCGCCGTCATCTCTGGCAACCGCAACTTTGAAGGCCGGGTGCACCCGGAGGTCAAGGCCAACTTCCTGGCCTCGCCCCCGCTGGTGGTGGCCTACGCCCTGGCCGGCACGACCGACATCGACCTGGCGACCGAGCCCATCGGCCAGGGCGCGGCCGGCCAGCCGGTCTACCTGCGCGACATCTGGCCCAGCCAGCAAGAAGTGGCCGAGGCCATCGCCGCCTCGGTCGACTCGGAGATGTTCGTCAAGAGCTACCAGAACGTCTTCCTCGAGAACGAGATGTGGAACAACATCCCGGTCAGCGGCGGCGAGCTGTACGAGTGGGACCCCGACTCGACCTACATCCGCCGCGCGCCGTTCTTCCGCGGCCTGGGCCTGACGCCCGACCCGCTGACGGAAATTCGCGGCGCGCGCGTGCTGGGCCTGTTCGGTGACAGCATCACCACCGACCACATCTCGCCCGCTGGCAACATCGCCAAAGACAGCCCGGCCGGCCGCTACCTGATGGAGCAGGGCGTCAAGCCGCGCGACTTCAACCAGTATGGCACCCGGCGCGGCAACCACGAAGTGCTCATCCGCGGCACCTTCGCCAACATCCGCCTCAAGAACCTGCTGCTGGGCGGCGAAGAAGGCGGCAACACCCTGCACTTCCCCGAAGGCACCAAGCTCTCGATCTTCGACGCGGCCGTGCGCTACCGCCAGGAAGACACCGCGCTGATCATCCTGGCCGGCAAGGAATATGGCACCGGCTCCAGCCGCGACTGGGCCGCCAAGGGCACCCTGCTGCTGGGCGTGCGCGCCGTGCTGGCCGAGAGCTTCGAGCGCATCCACCGCAGCAACCTGGTGGGCATGGGCGTGCTGCCGCTCGTCTACCAGCCCGGCCAGACTGCCGCCAGCCTGGGCCTAACCGGCCGCGAGCAGTTCGACATCGTGGGCATTCAAGACGGCCTCAGCCCGCGCGAGATGCTCACCGTGCGCGCCAAGGCCGACGACGGCACCCTCACCGAGTTCCAGGCCATCGCCCGGCTCGACACCCCAGTCGAAGTGGACTACTACCGCAATGGCGGCATCCTGCCGACCGTGCTGCGCAACCTCATCAAGGCCGACGCCGCCGCCGAGAAGCAGGCCGACGCCTAGGGCGGTGCATCTGAAATCAAACGGGCTGGGTGAGCGTGCGCCGCTCGCCCAGCCCGTTTTGATTGGCCCGCAACGCAGCGCTCAAGGGGGTGTATGTCAGTGTGGGGACCAAGACCTCCGGACCGTGAGGCTTCGTAGTTACTGGCGTTGGTAATGGGGTCGCCATCCTCCGCGCTCACGCCAGCGATACTCGCCGCCCTGGTGATTGGCTGACCGGCCTGCACCGGCCTGCGGTTCGCCGCGACCAGTGGGTTTGCACGCCCTTTAGGGCCGCGGCGCTTTGGGCCAGCCAGAAATTTTCACCAGGGGTAGGTGGGCATGCCCACCTACCCCTGGTGAAAATTTCCTTCGGTCAGATATGCAGTCTCACCCCCTCTAATTGCGGTGAGAACCTGCCTTGACGTTGAAGGCTACCAGTCTTTTTCCACCTTGCCCCCAAACTGATATGCTCCCGCGCTCAAGCGCCCGAGTGACAAGATAGAACTAATGAGCTAAAATAGAGCCATATCCATCACCTGGCTTTAAGGAGGCCCGCCATGCTCAAATTCATCCAGACCATCACTGTGCCCGTGCGCAACCAGGACCAGGCGCTAGATTTTTACGTGAACAAGCTGGGCTTCGAGAAGACCAGCGACCAAGACATGGGCGACGGTTCGCGCTGGCTGGTAGTGCAGCCGCCCAACACCCAGACCGGCATCATGCTGGCCACCGGCCCGAGCGTGGAGGGCAAGCAGCCGGGCGGTTTTACCGGCCACGTGTTCTTCACCGACGACCTGGACGCAACCCATCAGGAGTTGATCGCCAAGGGCGTGACGATCACCCTTCCGCCGGACAATCAGCCGTGGGGGCGCTGGGCGCAGTTCGCCGATCAGGATGGCAACGAGTTCGGCATTTGGGCCGCGCCCGCCGCAATGTAAGGGCGTCCGTCTATCACAGGCCGGGTCAGCGTCCAACGCTGGCCCGGCCTTTTTTATTTGTCTTCCGCGCTGCGCCCGCCTGCATTAGAATGACCGTTCCGGCCACGCTGGCCGCCACACCTTTAATACCTTTGGGAGACGGTAACATGAAAGTTGCTTACGTTTTTTCTACTTCGGGCCACACCGCCAGCTACAAGCTCGGCAAGATGATCCTGCCGCAGATGGAAGAAGGCCGCCACGGCGTCGAAGTGGTGGGGATGATGTTCTTCGACGACAACAACTACGTGCTGCGCGCCGGCGACCCGATCGGCGAGCGGCTCGCCAAGGTGGCCGCCCAGACCGGCACGCTGCTGATGATGTGCGATCAGTGCGCCCTGGAGCGCGGCCTGGCCGAGGGTGAGACCGGCAATTGCACCCCCAAGGGCACCGTCGCCGGCGTGCACGTTGGCTGCTTCCCCGACCTGTACGCCGCTCTGGCCGGCAACCCACCCGACCACATCATCACGCTGTAACATAAGCTGAATCAAAAGCCGCCGGCAAGCTTAGCTTGCCGGCGGCTTTTTGGTTTAGGTCAGGGGAGCCGCTGCCTTGCCAGCCCCGCCCGCTGCCTCTTCGTTAAGTGCTCGCAGCCCTAGTAAATGCCGAGATACCGATCCAGCTCCCACTGGCTCACGCTGATGCGGTACTCGTCCCACTCCTGCCGGCGGCCTTCCAGATAGCGCTCGAACAGGTGGTCACCGAAGGCCTCGCGCACCAGCGCGCTGCCGCGCAGTTCGGTGATGGCCTCGCCCAGCGAACCGGGCATGGCCGTCAGCTTCGCCAGCCCGGCCTCGTCCAGGTGGTACAAATCCTCTTCCTTGGGCGCGGGCGCTTCCAGCTTCTTCTCAATGCCGTCCAGCCCGGCCCACAGCATCGACGCGAACGTCAGATACGGGCTGGCGCTCGGGTCCGGGCAGCGCAGCTCGATGCGGGTCGCCGTCGCCACGCGGCCGGGGCTGACCTTGGGGATGCGGATCAGCGCCGAGCGGTTGGTGCGCGCCCAGCTCAGGTACACCGGGGCTTCGTAGCCCGGCACCAGCCGCTTATAGCTATTGACCAGCGGCGCGATCACCGCCGACAGCTCGCGGGCGTGCAGCAGTTGCCCGGCGATGAATTGCTTGGCGACCAGGCTCAAGCCGTAGGCATCGCTGGGGTCGGCAAAGATGTTCTTGCCGTCGGCCCACAGGCTCTGGTGCGTGTGCATCCCGCTGCCGTTAATGCCGGCCACCGGCTTGGGCATAAAGGTGCAGTACAGCCCGTTGCGCTGGGCAATCGCCTTAAGCGTCAGCCGCAGCGTCACCGCGTTGTCGGCCGTGCGCAGCGCGCGGTCATACTTAAAGTCAATCTCGCTCTGGCCCACGGCCACTTCGTGGTGCAGCGCCTCGACCGTGATGCCGAAGGCCGCCAGGGCCGTCACCATCTGCCGCCGCACCGAGTGCGCCTGGTCGGTGCTCACATCGAAATAGCCGGCCTGGTCGTGCGGGTCCAGCGGCAGCAGGCTTCCATCGGCGTGCGGCTTGAACAGGAAGAACTCCAGCTCCGGGCCGGTGTAATACTCATAGCCCATCGCCGCCGCCTTGGCCAGCGCGCGCTTGAGCACCTGGCGCGGGTCGCCGCCGAAGGCCTCGCCGGTCGGCAGGTGCACATCGCAGATCACGCGCGCGGTCGGCACATCCAGGTCCCACGGGATCACCGCGAAGGTGTCCAGATCGGGGTGCAGCAGCATATCGCTCTCGGCGATGCGGGCGAAGCCCTGCACCGACGAGCCGTCGAACCACATGCCGTGGTCGAGCACATCGTTCCACTGCGACGCCGGGATGCCGATGCTCTTGACGACACCCATGATGTCGGTGAATTGCAGATTGATAAATTCAACGTGTTTGGTCTTGATGATCTCGGCGATTGATTTCGCTTTGGCGGCGTCGTGCGGCATAGGGCGTGCTCCTTGAATAAGTGATGCGGCTCAGGCGGTCAGTGTAACCGCAAAATGGCGATTGCTCAATGCGGCGGCCGGCGCTAAAACAAATACGTATCGAGGAAGTCGTTGCGGAACTTGCCGGCCGGGTCGAACTGCGCCAGCAGCCGCCGGAAGTCGGGCAGGCGCGCATACAGCGGCTGCAAGCGCTCGGGCGGCAGCGTGAACAGCTTGCCCCAATGCGGCCGGGCCTCGAACGGCGCCAGCGCCGCTTCGATCACCGGCAGCAGGCGGCTGACAGCCGGCCAGTCTTTCAGCCAGGTGAAGTGCAGACCCACGCCCGCTTGCCCATAACACGGGCTGAGCCACAGCAAGTCAGCCGCCACCGTGCGGATCTCCGCCACTTGCAGCAGTGGCGCGATCTGCGCCCGCAGCCCCGCCAGCGCGCCCAGCGCAGCGACGGCGTGGCGGCGCGGCACCAGGTACTCCGTCTGCAGCTCCTCGCCGCTGCTGGGCGTGAACTCCAGCCGAAAGTGTGGCAGGCGCTCGTGCCACGGCCCCGGCGCGCCCATTTGCTCGGTGCAGTTGATCGGCGACGCGCCCGGCAGCGGGTGCAACGGGCCGGTCGCCAGCGTCGCCCCGAACAGCGTCGGCGGCGGCGTGTACGCCTCGCCCGCGCTCACCCGGCGTTTCACCCACACCTGGTTGAAGCGCGCCGCCCGCCAGTCGCTGAACAAGCTGACGCTGTAGGCGCTCCCCAGCACCGCGTCGAAGTGGTCTTCCAGTTGGTCCAACGCCAGCCCTTCATACAAGTCCTGGCGCACATCGAAAGCCGGCTCCAGCGCCAGCGTCAGTTGCGTCACCACCCCCAGCCCGCCCAGCCCCACCACCGCGCCCAAGAACGTCTCGCCGTCCGCCGCGCGCGCCAGGCGCACTACTTCGCCGTCGGCCGTCACCAGCTCCAGCGCCGTCACAGCCGTCGCCAGGTTGCCGTTGTGGTCGCCCGAGCCGTGCGTGGCCGTGGCGCACGCGCCTGCCACCGAAATGTGCGGCAGCGAGGCCAGGTTGGGCAGCGCATAGCCCGCCGCATACAGCGCCCGCACCAACTCGCCATAGCGCACGGCCGCGCCGACCGTCACTTCCTGGCGTTCGCGGTCAATCGCCATCAGCGGCGCCATGCGCTCTAGCGAAACCAGGTCTTCGGTTGAGTCGGGCAGGGCGTTGAACGAGTGGCGCGTGCCGGCCGCCCGCAGCTTGCGGCAGCCGCGCACCAGCGCCCGCAGCTCGGCCAGATTATCCGGCCGGTGCCAACGGGCGGCCCGGTAAGTGTAGTTGCCGGCCCAGTTGGTCAGCGGCGTGTCGGTCATGGCTCGCCGCGCTACGCGAACAGCGGGATCACTTCGCGCCCGAACAGCTCCACCCCGGCCGTGCTGGGGAAGTCGGCGAAGCGCAGGATGAAGTGCTCGACCCCCAGGTCGACGTAGCGCCGAATTTGAGCGGCGACTTCGGCCGGCGTGCCGACCAGCGCCGCGGCCGGGTCATAAAACGGATGCGCCTCGGCCTGCTGGCGCGCGGCGGCCGTCGTCGGCGCAATCGCCACGCAGTCGCTCATCCAGGTCTTCACCAGGCCATCGTAGTCGCGGCCCACCTCGCGGCAGTGGCCGCGCAGCGTTTGCAGCACCTCCGCGAAACTTTCGAGCGTGCCGCCGCCGTTCCACCAATCAGCGTAGCGCGCCACCACGCGCAGCGTCAGCTTGCGCCCGTTGCCGCCCAACATCAGCGGCGGCGGGGTGGGGCCTTTGGGCTCGCACACGGCGTTCTCAATGTGGTAGTGGCGGCCATGAAAGGTGGCGCTCGGCTCGGTGAACATCAGCTTGATGATCTGCGCCGCCTCGGCCAACTGCTGGATGCGCACCGCCGCCGCCGGGAAGTCGTACCCGTAGGCGCGGTACTCGTCTTCCTTCCAGCCCGCCCCCAGCGCCAGGATCACGCGCCCGCCGGTCAGCGCCTGCAGCGTGGTCGCCATCTTGGCCAGCAGCGCCGGCGGCCGGTACGATTGCCCCAGCACGATGTTGCCGAAGTGATACTCCGGGTACTGGCCCGCAAAGTAGGTCAGCGCGGTCCAGGCCTCCAGGTTTTCGGTCTCCACCGGAAACTTCTGCGACCACGGCACGAAGTGGTCGGAAACCCAGGCCGAGGCGAACCGCCCGCGTCCCGCCCGCAGCAGTTGGTGCGCTTGCTCATGTAGTTGCGCCATCGGGCTGCCGTCGGTCGAGAACTCCGGAATCCGTACGCCGAATTTGATCATGCGCTCTTCTCCATCTATGGTTTATGGCCCGGCCGGAAACTGGGCCGCGCCGGCCACCGTGCCGCCCTCGCTGTGCGGTATGCCGCTATCCGTCAGCACGTGGCCGTACACATCGGTGACGCGGAAGCTGTATGGGCCGGGGCCCATGCCAGGATTGGTCTGCACAAAGAAGTTGTAGCCGGTGCGCGGCACGCTCACCCACGCGCTGCCGGCCCAGTACTCCAGTTTGTCAATCGGGTTACGGCTGTTCCGAACTTGTACCGCCGTCCACCACTGGTTGCTGCCGTCCTTAAAGTGGTAGGCAATCGAGCCAGCCAGCGCCGGGCTGATCACTTGCCAGGTGATCGGCACGATGCCCAGGTGCAGCGGTGCGATAGCGGCGAAGGCTTCCTCGCTCAGATCGAGATGCCCGGCCTGGCACTCCGGGCACAGGTCCACAATGCGGACCGTGACCGTGTCGTTCGGGCCGCTGACCCGCACGTAAGCGCCACACCAGTGGGCCGTGTCGTACTCCTCCGCGTTCAGCGCCGCCACCATCAGGTCGCCCGGACTCTCGCCGAACAGGCACGCGCCGTTGCCGGTGGCGTGGTAATACGTGGCGATGCCGCTGTGCACCGGGTTGGTGTTGCCGCGCACGATCAGCGGCAGCCACACCGTCACGCCGCCCGCTGGCTGCCCGTGGACGGCCGGCGCGCCGGCCAGCAGCGCCAGCAGCAGCCCGGCCAACGCCACTGTGACGCATTTCCTGCACCAACGTGAAAGAAGCTGTCGGTGTCCCATCACCGCCGATTATAGGCGCAGTCGGCCTCACCGGTCCTGCGGCCCTTAAACAAATCGGCCCGTCATCCCCACTGACGAGCCCGCCGCCCACCATTCCGCGTTGCCGAAGCGCTGCCGCTTAGCTACCTCTTTCTCTTTCTTTATTCTTTCGCCGTCGGCGACGGTGGTGGCAACAACGCCGTCGTCGCCCGCCCCCCCGGCACGCGCCAAATCCAGTGCGTCAGCGACCCGAGGCCGGCCAAGATGCCGCACACCAGCAGCATGTTCCGAATCCCGAACCTATCCGCCAGCACCACCGCGATCAGCGGGGCGATGAACGCCCCGATGTTCAAGACCGTGGCGAACAGCCCGTAAAACTCGGTGCGCCGATCCTCCGGCAGCGCCTTGATCAGCACGGTCGAATAGCTGACGTTGATGCCGCCCGAGAACAGGCCGTTGAGCGCATCTAGCACCAAGATCGGCGTCAGCCCCGGCACCAGCGCCACCAGCGCCGGGAAGAACCCCACACTCAAGATCGTGATGCGGAAGGTGCGGTCTTCTTTTAATCGCGGCCCCGCCCAGCGCCAGAACAGCAGCCCCACAATCGTCGCCACCCCGCCCACCGTGGCATGCAGCCCCAGCCAGGCGTCGCTGGCCCCTAGCTCACGCACATACCGCAGAATGTACAGCGGCCCGGCCATCCACAAGCCCACGCTATGCGCCACACTGTTGAGCATGATGACCACAAAGTCGCGGTGCTGCGGCTGGAGCAAGTCGGCCGGCCACGGGCGCCAGGCGTGCCAGGGCTGCTTGGGCTTGGCCGGCGGGCGCGGCGGCGGCGGCCGATGGTTCACCCGCACCCGCGCCAGGTGCGCCAGGCTGATCATGCCGCACAGCCAGCCGGCCAAGTACAGCACCTGATAGTTGTTGGGGAACAGCGTCTGGCTCAGCCCCAGGCCCACGGCGTAGGTGATGACGCTCGTGACCGACGAGCCGATGAACTGCCGCACCGAAAACACTTGCATCCGGTGCTGCTCGGGGACCACCTCGGCCATCCACGATTGGCTGCCCACGCCCCAGATGTGCGCTGGGACGCCGAACGCCACCAGCAGCAACACCGCCAGCCGGCCCGGCGGTAGCCAACTAATATGGAAGAACGGCACAAAGGCCAGCAGCAGAAAGCCCGTCCAGTGGACGCCCAACGCCGTCAGGATCCAGCGTTTGGGCTTGTCTCGGCCCTGCAAGAACAACCCGGCCGGCACCGCCACCAGCATCGCCATCAGCGCCGGCAGTGCGCTCAGCAGGCTGATGTCGGTGTTGGTCGCGCCCAGCCGCAGCACATAGGCGCTGTTAAACGCAATGATGCCGCCCAGGATGGACGAGAAGAATATCTCTCGATACAGCAGGCGCGCATTGCGCGCATCGGCGGGGTGGAAAAGCATGAGCGTGGTGGGGGGCGGAGGGGGCGGGCTGCCTCCAGCGCGTGGGACTAAAAAATATTGGTGTTAGGCCGTCGGTCGTGCCAGCCGCGCAAAGGCGCGGGCCCGTTCGGTGATGGCCTCGAACTGCCCGGCCGCGATCAACTTCTTATCCACCAGTTGGCCGCCTACTGCCACGGCCACCGCGCCCGCCGCCAGGAACTGCGGCGCGTTCTCCAGCGTCACACCGCCGGTCGTAATCAGCCGCACCTGCGGCAGCGGCCCGAGCACATCCTTCAAGTAGCCGGGGCCGAGCACACCCGCCGGGAACACCTTGACGTATGGGCTGCCCCATTCCCAGGCTTGCTGAATTTCCGTCGGCGTCATCGCGCCGCAGATGCACACAATCTGCTGGTCTTGGCAGAAGCGCACCACCTCGTGCCGCAAGATCGGCGTCACCAAGAACTGCGCCCCGGCCGCCACCGACCGCACCGCGCTGTCCAGATCGAGCACTGTGCCCACGCCCAGGCAGAAGTCCTCGCCCAGCGTGGCCCGCGCCTCCACCAGCGCTTCCAGCGCGCCGGGCGTGGTCAGCGTGAATTCCATTACGGTCAGCCCGCCGGCCAGCAGCGCCTGCGCCACCTGCACCAGCCGGCTGCCGTCGTCCAGCCGCGCAATCGCGATTACGCGCGCCTGTTCAATTTGTTGTGCGACGTCCTGCATAGTGCTCATGCGTCGTTCATTGCTCCCGTCCTCAAGCGGATAGCCGTAAGCGCCTGCTCACGAAGCCAGGCGCCAAGGTATATTGTAGCGCAGGTTCTGCCCAGAAGGGGATACCCAAGTATTGGCGTAAAAATTGGGCAGGTTGGCCGGGACGGGCAGGGGGCCGGTCATGCTGGCCGCCCGGCCGCTTTTCCCAAAATTGCCTCTTGCCAACCGCCCCTTTCTTTCTTACGCTTTCACTGTGCCCGCGCTCCCCGGCCCGTCCACGCCGGCCGTGGCAGCGCTTTGAAGTCCGATGACAGCCATTTGCCCCGCCTCCTGCGCCGCTATTGTGCTCCCCAACCCCCAATTCGTTAAATTCGTGGCCAAAGGTTTTGGTTTTTCCACCCTGCTATAATATTAGCGCACAGAACTATTAGAAAGACAAACTAATGACCACTCAACTTGAAACCACCGCCTGGGAAGTGCTCGACGTCATCCCCCTGGTCATGCGCGCCGTGCGCACCGAAATGCGCCGCCACCGCGCCCCCGGCCTATCGGTCCCGCACTTTCGCGTGCTGGCCTACCTGGGCAGCAACGCCGGCGCCTCGCTCTCCGAAGTCGCCGAGCACGTCGGCCTGCAACTGCCCTCCATGTCGACCCTGATAGACGGCCTGGTCACGCGCGGCTTCATCACCCGCGCCCCCAGCGCCGCCGACCGTCGCCGCGTCACCCTCACCCTCACCGCCATCGGGCAGGCCACGCTCGACACCGCCCGCCGCAACAGCCAGGCCAAGCTGGCCGAAAAACTGTCGACCCTCACGCCCGCCCAGCAGGCCGGCGTCATCGCGGCCATGCACGCGCTGCGCCTGGCCTTCACCCCCGAACCTGAACCGGCCCCCCTGGCCTAGTCCGCCTCTAAGGAACCGTTGCATTGACCACCGACACGGTGCGCGAGGAGCGCGTCCCGCTCGATCCGCCGCTGCCGGCTGCGCCTGCCCTCGCGCCTGCGCTGACACCCGTCCCACGCACCCGCCTGCCCGAGACCTTTCGCTCGCTGCGCCACCGCAACTTCCAGCTCTACTTTGGCGGCCAGCTCGTCTCCGTCGCCGGCACCTGGATGCAGGTCATCGCGCAGGGCTGGCTGGTCTACCGCATCAGCCATTCCGAGTGGACCCTGGGTCTGGTCGGCTTCGCCTCGGCCATCCCGGCGCTGCTCGTCTCGCCCTGGGGTGGCGTCGTGGTCGACCGCGTCTCCAAGCGCAACCTGCTCGTCATCTGCCAGGCCAGCGCCATGGTGCTGGCCTTCATTCAAGCCGCGCTCGCCTTCAGCAACCAGACGCAGGTCTGGCACGTCGTCCTGCTGGCGGCCGTGCTGGGGCTGGTGACCTCCTTTGAAGCCCCCGCCCGCCAGGCCTTCACCGTTGAGATGGTCGGCCGCGAAGACCTGACCAACGCCATCGCCCTCAACTCCATGATGTTCAACGGCGCGCGCATCATCGGCCCGGCCATCGGCGGGCTGCTGCTGGCCAGCGTCGGCGATGGCTGGTGCTTCTTTATCAACGGCCTGTCGTTCCTGGCCGTCATCGGCGGGCTGCTCGCCATGCGCGTCACCCCGCGTGCCGTCCCGCCCGCCATCAAATCGCCCTGGCACGAGCTGGCCTCCGGGCTGCGCTACGTCTTCGTCAACCCGCTCCAGTTCGGCCTGCTGCTGCTGGCCCTCATCTACTCCGTCTTCGGTCTGGCCTACTCCGCCATCCTGCCCGCCTTTGTCGATCGTGTGCTGCACGCCGACGCGGCGGCCTTTGGCGTCATCAACGCCGTCACCGGGCTGGGGGCTGTCACCGGCGCGTTGTTCGTCGCGCGCTACGGCGGGGCCGGGCAGCGCGGGCGCTGGATGTTCCTCACCTGCCTGGTCTTCCCGCTGGCGTTGGCGGCCTTCGCCTACACCACGGTCTATTGGCTCTCACTGGTGTTCACCTTTATCTTGGGGGTCACTTTCATGGTGTAATTCACCATCATGAACACCCTGCTGCAATTAGAGGTGTCTGACGCCATGCGCGGCCGGGTGATGGCGCTCTACGTGCTCACCTTCTTCGGCTTCCTGCCCTTCGGCAACCTTGCCATCGGCAGCCTGTCGGAGGCCTGGGGCCTGAGCCTCACCCTGGCCCTCAGCTCCGCCGTCGCGCTGGTGCTGGCCGGGGTGGTGTTTGTGGTGCTGCCCCGCCTGCGTCGCCTGCCCTAAAACAGCTAGAATAGACCCTGGGCCGCGCTGGCCGCGCCCGCGCCCCCGATGGCCTGATCGAGGCCGTCGAACTGCCGGCCCACCCGTTTGCCGTGGCCGTGCAGTGGCACCCCGCAAGCCTGCCCGACGCGCCCGAAATGCAGCGCCTGTTCGCCGGTTTCATGGCGGCGGCCGAGGCGGCGGCGCGCTCGCTTTGCCCTGCGGGCGGCCCGGACGCTGGTTAAATGCAAACGGCCGGGCCAGAGCGAATTGCTAAGCTCCGGCCCGGCCGTTTGCGTGAAACCGGCCTGACGATCGGCCCTACCAGCGCTGCGACGGGTCGGTGAGACCCACCAGGCTGATAGCGCTAAAAATCGCCAGCACTACCACCAACACGATACCAACGGCAATCATGAGCGGATCCATTGTGTCTCCTCCTGGATCCAAGGGCTGCAAGTGGGGTTTGGAACTTCGGCGTCCCCGCCCGCGGCCCTGTCGTAACCGTGGTTTGAAATGATGAACGGATGTGCTTATTCATCATACAACTATTAACGCTCAAGTGTTCAAAATGTGACACGCGTACTATGGTTTATACCCGTTTGAAACGCTGCTGTTACGGCCGGCGGCGGTCGCTTGCCACCACTCCCACTGACAAAGAGACTACTCCGGTTCCGGCGCGTCCGCTATCAGACAAATGCCTACACGCGCCCGGTGCGGCGATTATTCTTTCTACGCTTGACCGCTGCATCCACATCTACTTAGACCCGTGCCGGCGTCAATAGTTCCACCCGCCCGCCGCGCCATTTGACAAAGCGCCCTGGGGCGGCATAATGCCTATGCAACTACCATCCTGGTTTGGGAGACTGAGCGATGACTGACACTGTCGGCTTTATCGGCCTGGGCATCATGGGGCGCGGCATGGCCCGAAATTTGCTCAAGGCCGGGTTTGACCTGCGCGTGTGGAACCGCACCGCCAGCCGCATGGACGAGCTCGTGGCCGAAGGCGCCCGCCCCACCCGCGACCCGGCCGACCTGGCCGCCCAGTGCGACCTGATCCTGATCTGCGTCAGCGACACCCCCGATGTCGAGGCCGTCCTCGCCGGCGACAACCCGCCCGGCGTGCTGCACGGCATCCGCCCCGGCGCGCTGGTGGTCGATATGAGCACCATCAGCCCGCACACCACACGCGCCCTGGCGGCGCGGCTGGCCGAGAAGGGCGCGCACATGCTCGACGCGCCCGTCAGCGGCGGCAGCGAAGGCGCGGCCAAAGGCACCCTCAGCATCATGATCGGCGGCGCGGCCGAAGACGTCGAGCGCGCCCGCCCGGCCTTCGCGGCCATGGGCAAAACCATCACCCACGTCGGCGGCCAGGGCGATGGCCAGTTGGTCAAGCTGGTCAACCAGATTTTGGTGGTCGGCCACGCCCTCGCCATGAGCGAGGCCCTGCTGTTCGCCCAGGCCGGTGGGCTCGACCTGCGCAAGACGCTGGAGGCCGTCAAGCCTGGCGCGGCCGGCAGTTGGATGCTCGCCAATCGCGGGCCGCAGATTCTGGAGCGCGACTGGCGGCCGGGCTTCACCATCGACCTCCAGCAGAAAGACATCCGGCTGGTGCTCGACGCGGCCGACCAACTGGGTGTGCCGGTGCTCAGCACCGCCATGATCTTCAACCTCTACCGCACGCTCCAGGCCGACGGCCTGGGCCTGGAAGGCAACCACGCCCTCATCAAAGCCCTCGAGCGCCTGGCCAACATCGAAGTCCACGCCGGCCCGCCGCCGGCTGCCTAGCCCGCTGTATTTGGTTCTTCCAAAAACTTGAGGCGCGGGGGGGGCCA
>JBBRZY010000032.1:0-15008 GCA_038252885.1 Anaerolineales bacterium
ATCGAGGTGGCAATGGCCTCGGCTGTGTCGGGGTAGTCGCCGGTGATCATGATGGTGCGGATGCCCGCCAGGCGGGCGCGTTCGATGGCCGGCGGCACTTCGGGCCGGGGCGGGTCAATCATGCCGAACAAGCCTAAGAACACCAGGTCGTGCTCCACGGTCTCGGGCGTAGCCTCGTCTGGCAGGCGCGGGGTAGTGCGATAGGCCACCGCCAGCACCCGCAGCGCTTGCCGGGCCATGGCTTCGTTGGCCTCAAAAATCGCCGTCCGCTGCTCCGGCGTGATCAGCTTGGGCTCGTCGTTCATGGCCTGATAGTGCGTGCACAGTCCCAAGATCACATCGGGCGCGCCCTTGGTGGTAATGGCGAACAGTTGGCCCTGCGCCTCCGACTGCTCGTGATACGGGCTAGAGTCCGCGTGGCGCGGGTCAAACACATCCAGCAGCGTGCTCATGCGCTTGCGTTCCGAGTCGAACGGCACCTCATTCAGGCGCGGGTAGGCCCGGTCCAACTCGGCCTTGTTGCTGCCGGCCTTAGCCGCCGCCACCACCATCGCGCCCTCGGTCGGGTCGCCCACCACCCGGTAAATGCGCCCGCCGTTCTCCCCGTCCAGCGTCTCCAGGTAGGCGTCCGACGCCAGGTCGCCGGCCCACAGCGTGGTCAACGCCGCTTGGTAGTCGGTCAGGTTCACCTTCGCGTCGTTCAGCCAGAACTCGCCGCGCGGGTCGTAGCCCTCGCCGCTGACGCTAAACAGGTGGTTGTCTACCCACAGCCGCGTCACCGTCATCTGGTTCTGGGTCAGCGTGCCGGTCTTGTCCGAGCAGATCACACTGGCCGCGCCCAGCGTCTCCACCGACGCTAGCCGGCGGATCAGCGCGTGCCGCCGCACCATCTCGCGCATCCCAATTGCCAGCGTAATCGTCACCACCGCCGGCAGGCCCTCCGGCACGGCGGCGATGGCCAGGCCAATCGCCACCAAGAAAAACTCGCTCAGTTCGTTCGAATATTCGCGCAGGTATTCGCCCAGGCCCTGCCCGGTCAGCACACTCAGGTCGGTCTGCTGATAGGTCGCCACCAAGAACACCAGCCCGCACACAATCAGCGCCACAATCCCCAGTTGCTTGCCCAGCTCTTCCAGCCGCTGCTGCAGCGGCGTGGGCTCGTTATCCAGCGTCGAGAGCATCTCGGCGATCAGCCCCATCTGGGTCTGCATCCCCGTGCCAATCACCACCCCGCGCCCGCGCCCGCGCGTCACCAGCGTGCCCATGAAGGCCATGTTCACCCGGTCGCCCAGCGGCAGCGCGGCCTTCAGGTCGGCCTTGGAGTTTTTCTCCACCGGCATCGACTCGCCCGTCAAGGCCGCCTCTTCGACTCGCAGGTTGATCGTTTCGATCAGCCGCACGTCGGCCGGGATGTAGTTGCCGTCCTCCAGCACCACAATGTCACCCGGCACCAGTTCGCCGCTGGGGATGGTGCTGCGGTGTCCGCCGCGCACCACATACGCGTTCGGCGCAGCCAGCTTCTTCAGCGCCGCCAGCGCCTGCTCGGCCCGGCTCTCTTGCACCACGCCAATGATGGCGTTCAGCAGCACAATCGCCATGATGGCGATCGCCTCGACCCATTCGCCCAGCGCGGCCGAGATCACGCTGGCCACAATCAAGATCATCACCACAAAGCTGGTGAACTGCGCCAGCACCAGCCGCCAGAAAGGCGGGCGGGGGGCTTCGCGCAATTCGTTGTGGCCGACCTCGGCCAGCCGTTTGGCCGCCGCTTCCGGCGTCAGCCCGGCCTGCAGGTCGGTGCTCAACTGGCGCGCCACCGCCTGGGCCGGCTCACTGTGCCAGGCCATTTCCGCGGCGGCGTTAGTCGTCTTGATTGTGGATTGTTCGGCCATCATTGCTCCTGCCGTCAGACTGGGCATGGGGTGCCCGGCGGCGCACGGCCCCGCCTTCAGCCGTACCTCCTCAGAGGCGTACCCGCGCATTATAATCGGCCGCTTGGCCCGCGCCAATGGGGTTCCGCCCCGTTTTACCCAGACTAGCTGGCAGTTGGCTGGCATTTGGCTGACAGCGTTATAATGCCCCTGTATTTCCACACCCCGAAATGGACTCAGCCCATGCAATTGCTCATCCAACGCATCCGGGCCGAAGGCAAAAACCTCGGCCATGGCATCTTAAAGGTCGACGGCTTCATCAACCACCAGGTCGACCCGCGCCTGATGTACGCCTGCGGCGAAGAGTTGGCCCGGCGCTTCGCCCACCTGGGCGCCACCAAGGTGCTCACCGCCGAAATCTCCGGCATCGCCCCGGCCCTGACCACCGCCTTCCACCTCGGCCTGCCCGTGGTCTACGCCCGCAAGCAGAAGCCCATCACCATGCCCAACGAAATCTTCTTGACCATGGCCCCCTCGCACACCAAGGGCCGCACCGTCGAGCTCATCGTCTCGCCCGAATACCTGGGCGCCAGCGAGCGCATCCTCATCATCGACGACTTCCTGGCCTCCGGTCAGACCATCCTCGGCCTGGCCCGTCTGGCGCAAGCCGCCGGGGCCAGCGTCATCGGCATCGGCACGCTCATCGAAAAATCCTTCGAGGGCGGCCGCGCGCTGCTGGCCCCGCTCCAGGTGCCCATCGAGTCGCTCGCCATCCTCGCCAACATGGATAACGGCCAGATCGTCTTCGCCGAATAGTTTTCCGACCCACCGCCCGCCCACCGGGCTGTCGGGCGCGCCCCCGCTGCTAGACAACCAGCCGGCCGCACGTGGCAATTGCCACTTGCGGCCGGCTGGTGTTTAAGCCCTCTCAGCGCCTAACGGCGGCCGCTGGTTCACGCCAGCTGCGCGCCGGCCTCAACTGCCTCAGCCGTCTGCAGCGCCTCGAAGGTCGCCACCACGCGCGGATCAAAATGCGTGCCGGCCAGGGCGTGAATGTGCTCGCGCACCTTCGCCGCCGGCCAGGCCGGCCGGTAGGGCCGCTCGGAGGTCAGGGCATCCCACACATCAATTACCGTAAACAAGCGCGCCGCCAACGGAATCTGTTCGCCGCTGAGCCCGCGCGGGTAACCTGTCCCGTCCCACTTCTCATGATGGCAGTAGGGGATGTCGAGCGCCGCCGTCAAGTAGTGGATGGGCGACAGCATTTGATGGGCCAACGTCGGATGCAGCCGCATGATCACCCACTCGTCGTCGCTCAGCGGGCCCGGCTTGAGCAGGATGCGGTCTGGCACGCCCATCTTGCCGATGTCGTGCAGCAGCGCCCCCCATCGAATTTGCGCGATCTCGGCCGCCCGTAGGCCAAAGGCCCGCGCCAGCCGCAGCACTCGCTCGGTCACGCGCAGGCTGTGCCCCTCCGTCTCCTTGTCGCGCAGGTCCAGCGCCCGCGACCAGCCCTCGATGGTGGCGTCATACGCCAGGCTCAGGTCCCGGTTAGAGCGCTGCAAGTTGGTGAAGAGCTGCGTATTCTCGATGGCGATGGCGGCCAGCCCGGCCAGCGCCTCTAAGAAGTCCAGCCACTCGGCGTCCGGGTGCAGCGGCGTGCGCTGAAAGATCTCCAGCACGCCCTGCACCGTGCCCTTGGCGATCAGCGGCACACCGTAATAGGCTTGAAAACCCTCGGCCGTCAGCACGGCCGTGCGGGCCGGGTCGGGGTTATCCAGCGCCAGGTCGGGCAGCGCCAGCGTGCGTCGCTCCGCCGCCACGCGCCCGGCCAGGCCCGCCCCATGCCGCAGGCTCAGGCGCTCGCCGGCTGTGGCCCAGAAGCCCCGCCCGGCCGCGTAGTCCAGCGCCTGCGTGTGCGGCGTCACCAGCCGCACCACGGCCGCGTCCACGCCCAATTGGCTGATCACTTCATCCAGCAAGACTTGCAGGGTCAGCGTCAAGTCCAGGCTGCCGCTAATGGCCTGGTCAATCGTGCGCAGGGCGCTCAAGTGTCGCAGCCGTTGCTCGGTTTGCTCGAACAGCTGCATGCGGTGATAGGCGCTGCCCGCCATTTCGGCCAGCGTCGTCAACAGCCGCACATCGGCGGCCGAGAACTCGCGCGGCAGTTCGACGTTGATGTACAGCGCCCCAATAATCAAGTCTTCGTGGCGAATCGGCACGCACGCGCCGCCGCGCCCGGCGGGGATTAACGGCCGTATCGCCTCGGGCATGCGCGGGTCGGTCTTCAACTCGCGTGATACGTAAGGCTGGCCGGTCGCCAACACGTAGCCCGGCACGCCCTCGCCGCGCTTGTAGGCCGTCGCCACTTTGCCCCAGCCCTGTTTATAGGCGATCCGCACCTCGTCGCTGGCGGCCTCGTACAGCCAAAGGCTGCCCGCGCTGCCGTCTAAGACCTCCACCGTCTCCTTCAGCAGCAACGGCAGCATCTCGTCCAGCGTCTTCGAGGTGCGCAGCGCCGCCGACACGCGGTTGACGCCCTCCAACTCACGCTCGCGCTGTTTGCGCTGGGTGATGTCGAGCATCGTGCCCTGCCAGGCCGTCACCTGCCCGGCCTCATCCTTGACGATATGCAGTTGCATCTCCAGGAAGCGCTCGGGGCCATGGGCCGGATTGGTCCGGAATTGATAACTGGTCTGGTCAGGCGTGGTCGTGAGGGCGTTGAGGCTGTTGGTCACCGCCTGGCGGTCGTCGGGATGGACCGAGGCAATATAGTCTTCCAACGCCGGCGGCGTGGCGGCTGGTTTTAGGTAGTGCAGGCGGAACATCTCATCCGACCAGCGAATTACCCCGGTCTGCGCCTCCATGGACCAACTGCCCAAGTGCGCCAGCGCCTGCGCCGCTTCAAGCGCCGTCTGGCTTTGCCGGATCGAGGCCTCGGCCCGCTTGCGGTCGCTGATGTCGGTGACCACCACCGAGATGCCGTTCAGCATTCCCAATTTCAGGCGATGGGCCGAAAGTTGCACCGGCACGCCGGTCGTGTCGGCCGCCCGCAGCAGGAACTCCCCGCGCACCGGCGCGGCGCTGGCGGCCTGCAGCAGTGCCGCCAGCGCCGCGTGCTGCGGCGCGGCAAACCATTGGCTGAAGGGCGTGCCGGTCAATTGGCCGGCTGTCGTCCGGGTCATTTCGATGAAGCACGGGTTGGAGTAGAAGATGGTTCCGTCGGGGATGAGCGTCGCCGCCCCCTCGCTCATGTATTCCACCATCTCGCGGTAGGGGTAGTCGGCCCCGGCCAGGGTCACAATCTCGTTCCCGGCCGGCCGCGCCACCACGAACGCATCCACCTCGTGCGCGCGAATGGCCCGCAGGGTTTCCTCGGCGTCGGCCAGGCCGCCGCGCAGGGTGTCAATTTCGTCCAGCAGCGTCTGCCGCGACTTCTCTGGTTGAAGCATAGGTTTAGACCGCCCGCCCCTAACGCTTGGAGCGCAGATCCAACCCTACCAGCACGCGCTCGGTGTTGGAGAGGTCGCCGATGATTTTGCGCAACGGCTCCGGCAGCTTACGCACCACCGTGGGGATCGCCAGGATCTGGTCATCACCCGCCAGTTGCGGCTTCAGCATCAGGTCAATCACCTCAATGTGATACCGGCCGGCCAAATGCTCCTCGCAAATCTGGGTCAGATTGGCAAAGGCCGTCACGCTCTTGGGCGTCTGCCCGGCCACGTATAACCGCAGTTCCCATTCTTTATCCGTTGCCAACCGGCGTACGGCTGATTTGGGCTTGGGCTTGTTCATGGGCGGCCTCGCTTCGACATATGGCGGCGCTCCAGCTTCTTGGTCGCATGACCGTTGAGCGTCGGCAAGTGCGCGGAAGTTTCTGGCAAGACGATGTGCAGCGCCTGGCCGATGTGAATGCCGGTATCCGTCAGTTGGAAGTGGTGCACCTGGCTCGAGTGCGCCATGCCGCGCGATTTTAGGATGTACACCCCGCGCGTCCGTTCGCCGTCCTGCTCCAGGTTGCGCAGCAGCACCCAGGTGTCAATCAGCGACGAAATGTCGGCCGCCGATTGCTCCGGATCGCGCGCGTCGTCGGTCAGGCTGGTGAACAGCGCCGTGATGTTGTTGGCTTTCAGAAAGTCAATCAGCCGGATCAGGGTCGATTTGACTTCGGCCTGCGTGCCGACCGAGGTAAAGTCGGTCACCGGGTCCACCACCACCACTTCCGGCTTGAAGGCGTTGATCGCGTCGTACATGGTCACCAGGTGCGTCTCCAGCCCAAACAGCGTCGGCCGGCCGACGTGATATTGCAGCCGCCCGGTCTTCACATGCGGGGCCAGGTCAAGCCCAATCGAGCGCATGTTGCGGATGATCTGCGACGTGGATTCCTCGAAGGCAAAGTACAGCGTGCGTTCACCCCGCCGGCAGGCGGCGTCGGCGAACGCCGCCGCCAGGCTGGTCTTGCCCGTGCCGGCCGTGCCCGCCAGCAAGACGCTGCTGCCGACGTAGTAGCCCTTGCCGCCCAGCATCGCGTCGAGCTCCTTGATGCCGGTGGAAATGCGCTGATGCAGCACCTCGTGATCCAGGCCGAGCGAGGTGATCGGCAGCACCGAGAAGCCGTCGCGGCCGATCAAGAACGGGTATTCGTTGGTGCCATGCGTCGAGCCGCGATACTTCACCACCCGCAGCCGGCGCGTGGAGATTTGCTCGATCACGCGGTGGTCGAGCAAGATCACGCAGTCGGCCACGTACTCCTCCAGCCCAAAGCGCGTCAGCGCCCCCTGGCCGCGCTCGGCCGTGATGATCGTGGTCACCCCCCGGTCCTTCAGCCAGCGGAACAGCCGGCGCAGTTCGGCCCGCACCAGGTCTTGGTTCGACAGCCCCGCGAACAGCACCTCGATCGTGTCGAGCACCACGCGCTTGGCCCCAATGCTGTCAATCGCATAGCCCAGCCGAATGAAGAGCGCCTCCAGGTCGTATTCGCCGGCTTCTTCGATCTCGCTCCGATCCACCTGCACGTAATCCAGCTTGAGCTTGTGGTGGCGCACGAGGCTGTTCAAATCAAAGCCGAGTGAGGTGACGTTCTGCGCCAGTTCCTCGGCATCTTCCTCAAAGGCCATAAACACGCCCGGCTCGTCATACTGCAGGGCGCCGTTGACCAGGAACTGCATCGCCAGCAGCGTCTTGCCGGCCCCCGCGCCGCCGCACACCAACGTCGAGCGGCCGCGCGGCAGCCCGCCTTCGGTCACCTCGTCTAACCCTTTAACGCCGGTCAGCGCTTTAGGAATCTGAATGGGCTTCCTGCGAATGAGTTTTGAGCGGGCCATCAGGCCTCACCTTTCGACCACCGACCAGGCCGGCGGGTCGAGCCGCACAGCCTGGTGACGATTTTCCACGATATGGTGGCCGGAGGCGGCTGGTGCGGGTGAAACCGGTGGCGACGGCAGCGCCCGCGGTGACTGCGACAAAAAAGCGTGGGAAGGAGCTAGATCGTTCCGAACGCCGTGCGCTCATTGGGCGGGCGCCCACGGGCGCGCCCGTTGATATTGACGGCAGAATTCTGGCTTATTGCTGGACGCTTCGTGGCCGTCCGTCCGGCACAATCCATGCCCGGCGGCCGTCCAGTGAAAAGCTCCCTGTATTCTATCGCTATTCTCGCCTCCTCCCCTGATCTGCCTAAGCGCCCTCCCGGCCCGCCCCCTCTCTCCAGCCAACCGCCTCACCTCCTTCCACCATCCTGCGCTTTCTCGGCCTCCCGATTTTTCTCGGCCGTTTTCTGACGAATTGCTGATTGATTTTTAGCCGCCCGTCCGCGACAATCAATACACAGCCTCGCCCACCTCAAAGGATTTTATGGACTCCATCGTCATCCTCGACTACGGCTCCCAATACTCCCAACTCATCGCCCGCCGCGTGCGCGAAGCCCACATCTACTGCCAGCTTTTCCCGCACGACGCACCCGCCGAGCAAGTGCTGGCCTTGAATCCCGCCGGCTTCATCCTCTCCGGCAGCCACAACTCCGTCTACGACCCGGGCGCGCCGCAGTTGCCGTCCTACGTCCTGGCCTCCGGCCGCCCCGTCCTTGGCATCTGCTACGGCATGCAGCTTTTGGCCCACGCCCTGGGCGGCCACGTCGCCGCCTCCGACCGGCGCGAATACGGCCGGGCCGAAGTGCGCCCGTTCGCGGTCGTGCCCGCCGGCGGCTTCGAGCTGCCCCCCGCCGCCTTCCAAGCCTGGATGAGCCACGGCGACAAAGTCGACCGCCTGCCGCCCGGCTTTGCCAGCCTGGCCACCTCCGACAACTGCCAGTACGCCGCCATGGCCGACCCCCAGCGCGGCCTGTTCGCCCTCCAGTTTCACCCCGAAGTTAATCACACCGAGCACGGCCGTGACGTGCTGCACAGCTTCCTCCAGCTCACCGGCGCCGCACCCACCTGGACCCCCGGCTCCATCATGGAGTCGTCCGTCGCCCAGGTGCGCGCTCAAGTCGGTTCGGCCGCCGTCGTTGCCGCCGTCAGTGGCGGCGTCGACTCGTCCGTCGCCGCCGCCCTCGTCCATCGCGCCGTCGGCGACCAACTCACCTGCATCTTTGTGGATACCGGCATGCTGCGCGCCGGCGAGCCCGAGTCCGTGGCCATCGCTTTCCAAAAGATGTTGGGCGCTAAGCTGGTGGCCGTCAACGCTGCCGAGGAATTTCTCGACGCCCTCGCCGGCGTCACCGACCCCGAACAAAAACGCAAGATCATCGGCGAGAAATTTATTCGCGTCTTCGAGCGCGAAGCCCTGCGCGCCGCCGGCCCCAACGGCGCCAAGCTGGCCTTCCTGGTGCAGGGCACCATCTACCCTGATGTGGTCGAGTCGCAAGGCCCCGAGCGCAGCGTGGCCGCCAAGATCAAAACCCACCACAACGTCGGCGGCCTGCCCAAAGACCTGGGCTTCGAGCTGGTCGAACCGCTGCGCTTCCTCTTTAAAGATGAAGTCCGCGCCGTCGGCCTTGAGCTTGGTCTGCCCGAAGCCATGGTCTGGCGGCAGCCCTTCCCCGGCCCCGGCCTGGCCGTGCGCTGCCTGGGCGCCCTCACCTGGGAGCGCCTGGAAACCCTGCGCGCCGCCGACAAAATCGTCACCGACGAGCTCGACGCCGCCGGCCTGCTGCGCCGCGACCCGCTCACCGGCGTCGGCACCTCCCAATCCTTTGCCGTGCTGCTGCCCGTGCGCTCCGTCGGCGTCATGGGCGACTTCCGCACCTACCAAGAAACCTGCGCCATCCGCGCCGTCACCACCGACGACTTCATGACCGCCGACTGGGCCCGCCTGCCCTACGACCTGCTGGCGCGCCTCTCCAGCCGCATCGTCAACGAAGTGCCCGGCATCAACCGCGTCGTCTACGACATCTCCAGCAAACCCCCCGCCACCATCGAGTGGGAATAGCCTGTAACCGATATCAGGCGGCCGGTTGACTGGTCAACTAACTTGGAACTGTCATTCCGAACCCCCGCTCACAGACTTGTAGCTTCACGGCGTGGTTGGCGGGGTGAGGCATCTCACCCTGGATAACACCGATACCAGGACCATCGTTCGTTGGTTTATGCCACCTTCCATTTTTCTTTCCCACCCATGACTGACCTACCGATCACCCGCCTCGACCGCGCCCGCGCCGCCGCCCTGATCCCCAGCCTGGCCGCCCTGCTGCAAGACTCGGTGGATGGCGGCGCCTCGGTCGGCTTCCTGCCGCCGCTCGCCGCCGCCGAAGCCGAGGCCTACTGGCGCAGCTTGCTGCCCGAAATCGAAGACGGCTCCCGCCTCCTCTTTGCGGCCTGCGCCGGCGACCACGTGCTTGGCTCGGTGCAGCTTGGTCTGGCCCAGCGCCCCAACAGCCGCCACCGCGCCGAAATCCAAAAGCTGCTCGTGCACACCCGCGCCCGCCGCCAGGGCCTCGCCACCCGCCTCATGCGCGCCGCCGAAGCCGCCGCCCAGGCTGGCGGCCGGAGCCTGCTCGTGCTCGACACCCTGCTCGGCAGCTCAGCCGAAGTGCTTTATCGAGGCCTCGGCTACCTCTCCGCCGGCGTCATCCCCCACTACGCCGCCATCGGCGACGGCTCCCTCCAGCCCACCCATCTCTTCTATCGCTTCTTCGGCTAAGATGAATTGAATGGCCGTAGCCAAGACGCTTGCTTGACCGAATGATGGAAACCAACTTGTAACCATCCGCCCATATCTATTTGCCCCCAGCTATTACACGGAATACCCGTTTCAAAATCCGTTGCCACCACTGCAACCGTGCCCCCTCCAGCGCGTATCAATGGACAGCACTTTGCTTAAGCAGTTCAAGGAGAATGCAGCATGACCCTCGATTACAGCGCCCTCCTGCGGCGCGCATGGACCATCATCTGGACCAACAAGATTCTGTGGCTCTTCGGCATTTTTTCCGTCCTCATGGGCGGCCAGTTCGGCGGGCCAGAGGGCGGCAGCCGCGTTGACTTCAGCAACCCGCGCGACGCGCTGCCGGCCCAGTTGCAAAACATCGATCAAGGCCTCGCCATCGCCCTCGTGCTGGGCCTCGTCGCCGTCATCTTGCTCATCGGCCTGGTCTGCCTGATCCTGGCCGTCTTCGCGCGCGGCGGCCTCATCGGCGGCGTGCGCCTGGCCGATCAGCAAGGCAAAGTCAGCTTCGGCGAAGCCTGGGCCATTGGCCGCAAAAAGTTTTGGACCGTGCTGGGCATCGGCCTGGCCGTCTGGGCGCTCGGGTTGCTGCTGGCCGGGCTGTCGTTCGCATCGTTCTTGGTCTGCCTCGCGCCGCTGGCCTGCATCGGCGTGATCTTGCTGCACCTGCTTGGCTTCTACGCCCGCCTGGCCCAGATCGTCGCCGTCAGTGACGACGTGGGCGTTGCCGAAGCCCTCACCCGCGCCTGGCGCCTCATCACCACCAATCTGGGCGCGCTGCTGGTCTTGGGCCTCATCCTGATCATCGTGCAAGCCGTCATCAACTTTGTGGTGCTGCTGCCGGTGGCCTTGCTGGCCTTCCCCGCCCTCCTGGCCTACATCGGCTACGCCAACGCCACCCCGTTGGCCGGCGGCGCCGGCCTGGCCCTGGTCGGCCTGTGCCTCGTCATTTATGTGCCCCTCCTCATCGTGGCCGTCGGCGTCGTCGAAAGCTGGATCACCGCCGTCTGGACCCTCACCTACAAGCAGCTCACCGGCCCGGCGCTGGTGGCCCCCGCCCCCCTGTCCGCCTAACCGTCGCCTCTCCCCCGGGGCGCGCTGGCACACTCAGTGAAATCCAGCGCGCCCCGGCCGTTTTTCCCTCGTAAGCTGGTTGTATTGGCCTGGTTTTTGGCCTGGCGTCCGCTGCCCACCGGCATTCCTCCGGAAATGCGCGCGTGAATGGCCCGCCAGGTACCCATGCTACAATACCCACCAGTCACCCTATGCCACGGCGTTCCCCTGATTTCTCCCTGCTTTTGAGCTTGCCCCTGTTGGGTTCGCTCCTGCTGGGCCTGTTGCTGGCCCCGCTGCCGGTCCGGGCGCAATCTGGCGGCCAGCCCCTGGCCCAACTCACGTCTGTCACCGTCGCCGCCTTCCCGGCGGTCGAAGCCTACCTGTTGGTCAACGACGCCGACGGCCAGCGCGTGCCCGGCCTCACCGCCGCCGACTTCCACCTGACCGAGAACGACGCCCCGGTGGCCGGCCTGAGCGTGGCCGAGCAAGATGTCGGCGTGCAGGTCGTCTTCGTCCTCGACACCACCGACGCCTTCAAAACTCGCGACATTAACGCCGTCACCCGGCTAGAGCAGATCCAGACGGCGCTGACGGCTTTCACCCACGGCGGCTTGCGCGCCGGCCTGGACGATGTGACCATCCTCACCTCCGACGGGCCGCTGGTCCAGCACGCCTCCGACCCCGCCCTGGTGGCGCAAGCCGTGGCCGACTACACCAGCGCCTACACCGGCGTCGCCGACCCCTTCACCCTGCTCAACACCGGCCTCGACTTCGCCACCGACGCCGCCCCCCGGCCGGGCATGCGCCGCTTCCTAATCTTCCTCTCCAACGGCTTCCTGCGCCCCGATGTCGCCGGCCAACTGGCCGACGCCGCCGCGCGCGCCGCCGCCGCCCAACTGCCCATCTACACCCTGTTCGTCGGCCCGGCCGGCGGCGAGGCCACCACCGCCGCCGTCAACTTGCAGACCCTGGCCGAGAGCACCGGCGCGCAGCGGTTGCTGTTCACCGACGCCGCCTCGCTCGACCCGTTTTATGCCGTGCTGGCCGAGCACGCCCGCCAATACCGCCTGAGCTATCGCTCCGGTCTGGCCGTCACCGGTCAGCACACGCTGGCCGCCAGCGTCACCCTGCCGGGCGGCGCGGCGCTCAGCGCCGGCGAGGTGGTCTTCCCGCTGCGCATCGAAGCGCCCACCGTCACGCTCGGCGGCCTGCCCGCCAGCCTGGTGCGCCTGGCCTCCGCCGCCGGCGCCGACCCGGCCCTGGCCGAGCCCGCCGAGTTGACCGTGCCGCTCATGGTCGACTTCCCCGACGGCCACCCGCGCGGGCTGCAATCCGCCGCGCTGCTGGTGGATGGCGCAGTCGTCGCCACGGCCCCCGCCACCACCACGCTCACCTCACTCACCTGGCCGCTGGCCGCCTACGCCGCCAGCGCCGACCACGTGCTCACCGTCCAGGTGGTCGATGAACTCGGGTTGGCCGCCACCAGCCAGGCGCTGACCGTTACGGTCAGCCTGCAAGCGCCGGCCGCTTCTGTGGCGCCGCTGCTGCCCGAAATTACCGTGCCGCAGGTCGTCAACCAGCCGGGCTGGCCGCTCTTGGCGCTGGCGCTCACTGGCGTGCTGCTGGCCGCCGGCGTGGGCCTGCTGGCCTGGTGGACCCTGACCAAAACCCAGCGCGCCCGCGCCGCCGCCGATCAACTGGCGCAAGCGGCCGCCCAGCCCACCGTCCCCACCGTGCCCAACGTCACCCGCCCGCCGTCGGCCCGCTCGAAGCCGCGCCCGGTGCGCCTAGTGCGCGCCGCCCCGGTCAACAACGCCACCCACCCGACCGCACCGCTGGCACTGCCGCCTGCGCCGCTCACGCCGCCCGCCGCCGAGCGTCCCACCGGCCGAGCCACCCGCCTGCCGCAATTCTCGCTGCCCGCCTTCCGCTGGCCCACCCGTCCCGTGGCCGTTACCCTGGCCCCGGCCTTCTTAGAAGTCGTCGAGCCGGGCGGCGGCAGCGCGCCCCAGGCCAACATTGAGGTCACTGGTGCTACACTAACGCTGGGCCGCGACGGCGCGCTAGCCGAGAAGCTCTTTCACGATCGCTCGGTCTCGCGCCTGCACGCCCGTCTGGTGTGCGAGCAGGGCGTCTTCCGCCTGTACGACGCCGGCTCGACCTCCGGCACCTGGATTAACTACGCGCCCATCGCCGCCGGGGCCGGGCCTGAGCTCCACCACGGCGACCTGATCAACCTGGGCCGGGTGCAATTGCGCTTCCAGCGCCGCGACGCTCCCGCCCCCAACAGCGCGCTTGGCGCGCGGGTGGTCGTCCTGGCCCCACCTGCCAACGGCGCTGCGCCCGCTGCCAATGGCGCCCATGACCCTTCACCCGCCGGCCTTACCGCCGCCCAGCTTGTTGAGAAGAGCGAATGATCCCAACTCCGCATTCTGATCTGACCCTCGGGCACGGCACGCACCCCGGCGAGACCGGCAAGAACAACGAGGATCGCTACGCGGTTCAGTTCTTCTACGGCGAGGCGGGCGAGACCATCACCCTGGGGGTCATCGCCGACGGCATCGGCGGCAACCGCGCCGGCGAAGTGGCCTCCGACCTGGTGGCCCAGAGCGTCATCAAGGCCGTGGCCAGCAGCGCCGGCACCGACTACGCCCAGATTCTTAACCAGGCCGTCAGCCAGGCGGCGCGCACCGTTAACGACGCCGCCCTGGCCAACGCCGACCTGAAGGGCATGGGCACCACCTGCGCCGTGGTGCTGGTGGCCGGGCGGCGGCTGTTCACCGCCTACATTGGCGACAGCCGCATCTACCTGGCGCGGCGCGGCAGCATCATTCAGACCAGCGTGGACCACACCTTCGTGCAGGAAGCGATTGAGAGCGGCCTGCTCACCCCGGCCGAGGCCAAGACCCACCCGCACCGCCACGTCGTTCGCCGCCACCTGGGCAGCGACCCCAACGTGCGGGCCGACTTCCGCGTGCGGCTGGCGCTCGACGAGGCGCCCGAACAATCCATGCGCAACCAGGGCGTGCTGCTCGAGCCGGGCAGCCAGGTGCTGCTATGCTCCGACGGCCTGAGCGATTTGGCGGAGCCCGATGAGCTCTTGCAAGTGCTCAGCGCGCTGCCGCCCCAGAAGGCGGTCGAAGAGTTGATCCTGTTGGCCCGCAAGCGCGGCGGCCACGACAATATCACCGTCATCGTCATGCAGGTCTAGGCCGGCCGATGCTCTATCCCCCGCTGCTGGAGGCCGCCTTGGGCTTTGCCGCCCGCGCCCACCAGGGCCAGGTGCGCAAAGGCACCGCCACCCCTTACATCGTCCACCCCGTCGGCGTCATGCTCGCCCTGCAAGCCGCCGGCGAAAGCGACCCCGAACTGCTGGCCGCCGCGCTGCTGCACGACACCCTCGAAGACGCCGGCGTCACCGCCGCCACGCTGGCCGAGTTGTTCGGCCCGCGCGTGGCCGAGATCGTGGCTGGCGCGTCTGAGCCGTTTGCCCGCGCCGACTTGTGGGAGACGCGCAAGCAGCACACGGTCGCGTTTCTGCGCACCGCCCCGCGCGCCGTGCAGCTAGTGGCCGCCGCCGACAAGCTGCATAACCTCAGCGCCATGGTCTTGGACCACGCCGCCCAGGGCGAGCAGTTGTGGGAGCGCTTCAACCGCGGCCGCACAGAAATCGGCTGGTACTATCGCGCCGTCACCGCCAGCCTGCAGGCCGGCGGCCTGGCCGACCACCCCCTGGTCCGCGACCTCGCCGCCACCGTCGACCGCTTCTTCGGCCCCGCAGAAACGTAAGGGGCTGGCGCGCGACTTAAATCGGCGGATGGAACCGGCCGGCTGCTTTGGATGGACGGGAGGCCGTGATGTCCAAACGTTATCGCCTGGCGCTCGTTTTGGAAGTCGCCCTGCTGATGGCGTGCGGCTTGCCGG
>JBBRZY010000033.1:0-14892 GCA_038252885.1 Anaerolineales bacterium
CTCGGTTGAGCACCCGGTGATAGGTCTGAAACTGACGCTCTTCGCTCAGCCCCATAATCCGCAACACCGCCGTGACCGTGCGGCGGCCCGGCACCAAGATCGCGCCGATCAGCAGGACCTGGGCGTGCTGCCAAATGCAGTAGGAAAAGTGCGGCGCAAAGACCTGAATCAGGCTAAGATAGTCGCTGGGCAGGGTAGGCATGGGCAATCCTCTTGGCCGAGAATTGCCGTAGCTTACCCTGCTCTTTCAGCTCTGGCGACTGGATAAAGTCTAGCTAAGAAACGGGAGAAATGGCATGACCAAGCTGAGCGAATTCGACGCGGCGCTAACGAAGTTCAAGACCCAGGTGCACGCCAAGGTGAAGGCCAACCAGGGTGGCCCGACGTGGGTGGCCATTCAGACCTTGGCCGCCAATGTGGTGGCCTGCGAGCCGCAGGTTGACCAACTGGCGGCGACGAAGAACGTCGCTGACCCGAAAGAGCGGGCGAAGCAGATTGAAGCCAAGCTTAAGGTGCTGCGGACCAAGTACAACGCCATTAAACTGGTAG
Source organism: Anaerolineales bacterium (assembly GCA_038252885.1). Taxonomy (GTDB): domain Bacteria; phylum Chloroflexota; class Anaerolineae; order Anaerolineales; family UBA6663; genus JADZEK01. The sequence continues at coordinate 550 of JBBRZY010000033.1, forward strand.
CGATTAGCAAGTACATTAAGGAGCACGGCGCGGGGGGCGCGAAGACGCGCGGCCTGCTGTCGACCGCCAAGGCCAAGGCCGAAGAAAAGGTGCGGGTGACGCTGGCCACAGAGTTTCTAAAGCAATTTGGGTTGATGCAGATTATGCTCAACGAGTTGGGCCCGTCGGATATGTTCTAGCCCGTTGGCGCTGCCCCGACTCAGACCGGCCTGGCCCGCGGCATGGGGCCTGGCCGGTTTTCTTTGCTGGCCACAGTGCGGGGGAGCATTTCAGTTTGGGGCCAAGTTGGAAAAAGACTGGGTCGCCGGCAACGTCGAGACTGGTTCTCACCGCAATTGGTGGCTGTGAGACTGCGTATCTGACCGAAGGAAATTTTTACCAGGGGAGGGTGGGCAAGCCCAACCTCCCCTGGTAAAAATTTCTGGCTGGCCCAAAGCGGCAGCGGCCCTCAAGGGCGTGTAAACACGCTGGTCGCAGGGAACCGCGGGCCTGTCAGTCAATCACCTGGCGGCGAGTCTGCTGGCGAGCGCGCGGATGAGCCCGACCCAACGCCTGGCGCAGGTGTTGACGGTCCTGAGGTTTTTGGCCCCAAAATGAAATACAACCACAGGGCGGCCGCGTCTTTACGCCGCTGAGAGCGCCCGGTATAATTGCCGTCACAGCGCCCCCTTAGCTCAATTGGCAGAGCACACGGTTTACATCCGTGGGGTTACAGGTCCGAGTCCTGTAGGGGGCACCACAACCAAACAGCCCGCCGGCCCTGTGATGGCCGGCGGGCTTTGTCGTTCAGCCGCAATGGGGTCAGTCGCTGTGCGTCACGCGGCCGCGCAGTTGCTTGCGCTGGCTGGTCTGGCGCTTGTTGTCGAGCCGCTTTTGCTTGACCGCCTTAGGCAGGCGGGTGGCGCGGCGCGGTTTGGGCGGCGTGGCCGCGCGCTGCACCAACGCCACCAGCCGGTCGAGCGCGTCTTGCCGGTTCGCCGACTGGGTGCGGAAGCGGCGGGCGTCGATCACCAGCACGCCGTCGGTGGTCAGTGCGCCGCCGGCCAGCCGTTCTAGCCGGGCGCGCACTTCGGCTGGCAGTGAGGGCGAGCGGCGCACGTCAAAGCGCAACTGCACGGCCGTGGCGACCTTGTTGACGTTCTGCCCGCCCGGCCCCGAGGCGCGCACGAACTCGACCCGCACTTCGCGCGGGTCGAGCGCCAGGCTGGGCGTGATGGCAATGCGGGCCGCGTCGGGCGGCAGGGTGGGGGGTAAAGGGTCGGTCATGGCGAAGCGAATTGTATCGTTAAAAGACGGCCGCCTGAGTTCCCAGCCTTTCAGGCCAGGGCCGCGCTCAGCGCCTCGACGCCTTGCTTCTCAAGCGCGGCGATGGCCGTCACCTGTTGGCTCAGTTCAAATAGCAACTCAGTCACCTGCGCGTCAGTCAGCGGGAAGGAGTCGGCGGCTTCAGCTTTGAGCTCGGCCAGCCGCGCGTCGATCTGCTGGCGGGTCGCCAGCGCGCCGGGCGCTTGCTCCACAAACACCTGATGGCGGCGGGCCAATAGCTCGCGGCTCTCGCGCAGCAGCGGCGCGGAGGCGGGCAGGGCGCTCTCGGCCAGCGTGCGCCAGGCGGCGGCGCTGGCGCGGAAGTGCTTGGCGGCCGCGCGCAGGGCCGGCCGCTTGAGCAGCGCCGCGCCCTCGTCCAGGGCGTCGGCGAACACGCCCCGGTCGGCGTCGCCGCCAGTCGTCCAGGTCATCACCCAGCTATACAGCCCCGGCTGCTGAGGTGTGCCGGCCAGGGCCTGGTAAAGCCGCGCGCCAGGGGCGAACATGCGCGCCCAGCTTTGCTTGTGGCGGGTGTTGGTCAGCAAATGCGCCCAGCGGGCATAGGCCGCGAAGCCAAAGTTGTCTACCGCGCCCTTGGGCTGCGGCTCGCTGAACAGGCTGAGGCACTGGCGCAGCCCCTGGGTCAGCGCGGCCGGCAGGCGGGCCGGGTTGGGCGGCTCAATGGTCATGAGTTTGTAGCGCGTCTGCTTTACGCGCCCACGCGCTGCCAGCAGGTCGGCCGCCGAAATGCGCAGCGCCCGCCGCGCCCGGTCGGCCAGCCAGTAGTCGTCGCCGGCGCGGCCGGCCACCACCAGCGGGAGCATGGCCCAATTGTCGGGGCTGGGGCGCAGTCCGCTGTAGGGCAGCGAGGCCAGGTCGGCCCAGATCAGCGGCGTTTGCCCGGCCGCCAGCGCGGCGGATAGGTTCTCTTCGGCCTGCTGCGGGTTGGTGGTCTGGCGCACTTCGCGCGGCAGTGCCAGCCGGTCGAGCAGCGTGTCGAGCGGGTCGAATGTGTTGCGCGTCAGCAGGGACAGGTGCGGCAGATAGCCCTGGTACTCGAACACGAAGTAGCCAAGCGCAAGGCCGCCGCTGATGGCCAGCAGCAGCGCCTCCGAGTAAGGCTGGCCGGTGTGCGGGGCGACCGCGCCGCGCAGCGCCAGCGCGTTGGTCAGGCTGCCGGTTTCGTACTGGCGGCCGGCGAATTCCAGGTCAGCGGGGGAGGGGGGCATGAGCGGGTTCTCCAGGGTGTCGGTCAGCGCGTTGGGCTGACACAGCGCCCTAGCTTACAAGCAAATTTCAACGGGGTGGGGCAAACAGTGACATCCGAGGGGCTTTTTGGAATTTGCGCGCCCGCCGCCTGTAGGACGTATCTGACGCGGAAAATCAGAACTCGGCTGATAGCGCGGGGCCGCGCTCAGGCGTAATATGCTGATCAAGAAACCGCACCTGCGGCAAGGGTGCGCCGGTCAAGTCGTGATTTCACGAAGTGCGAGTGTATTGTGCCAAGGCCCCTGTGCCCCCTGGCCTTCACTCCAAAAAGCCGTGAGAGCCCAAGACTGTAAGACCGAGCACACCGCCGCTGACGCGGTTTTCTATTTAAGCCCCAGGCCCGCCTTAGGTGTCGGCCAGCCACCAGCCCTGCATGTGCCGCACGCTGATGATCTCGGCTGTGTGATAGCTGTTGTGCGCCAGGATGCCCAGCGCTGCCCGGCGCACGCTCTGGCCCCAGGCCTCCAGCGGCGCGTCGAGCGCGGCCGCGTCTAACCGGCTGACGTGGTCGGCCAACTGCGCGTTGACGGCGATGGCGTGGGTGCGCGCCGCCAGCCAGCCCGCGTCGTCGTCGGGGGCGCCGGCCGGCCGCCAGCTTGGGCCGTCGGGCGCGGGCTGAGCCAACAGCAGGCGCAGCAGCGCCGCCTGCCAATAGTTCAGGTGCAGCGTGATGGCCCAAATGCTGTTGAAGCGCGGCCCGGGCACGCCCGCCGCCTGTAGGGCGGTTAGCCCGACGGTGGCCGGCGCGAACGGCAAATGCGCGCTCACCTGGGCGGCCGCAAACAAGTCTAGCAAGGACGCGGCGATACTCTCACCTTCAAGCATAGCAATTCCTCCAGGGCCGATGCTGAATTACTCTTGGGCCGCCCGTAGAGTTCAGCGGCCCAATGCGCGCTAAACGCAACGCAGGCCGCGCCCGGTGCCTTTGCACTGGAGCGCCGCCCGCGCAACAGGTCGCTTCGATTTAGGCCGACGCTCGCTAAGCGACCGGGCCTCCGTTGCCACTAGCCGCCGTAGACGTCCAGCTCCACCTTGGTCGGGTCGGTGGGATGAATCTTCACCGGCACCACCACCCCAGGCTGGAACTGCGGAATGTTCACCATCGGCACGACGGCGTTCACTTGTGCCAGGTAGGGCGTGCCGGTGGGCGGCTGCACTTCGAGCTGCAGGCCAAGCTGCGGGTTGTTGTTCACAAACGTGCCGGTCTGCCACACCTGCCGGATGGTGGCCTGGGCGCGGAGGCCGCTCTGGAGGATCTCGCGGTTCGGCCCCATGCCCTTCATTACCCGGTAGATCACAAAGATCACCGCGACGGTAATGGCCAACCCGAACAAGCCCGAACACACGATGCTGACGATGGTGATGAGCAGCGTGCCGCCGAATATAGAGTTAAAGTCCACGGTTTACCTCCTGGATTTAAGGTCGGTGCATTCAGTTGCCAGCGCAACCAGGCCCGAATTATAGGGCCGGTATAATCTACATGCAAAGGCTGTCTCTGGAAAGGTATCGGCTCATGAAATCCGCCCGCTGGCTGTGGCTGGTGCTCGCTACCCTGGCCTGCGCCACCTTCAACGACTTCATTACTATCCCTGGCTCGGAAGACCTGGCGACCGACGCCGTTGGCCCGACCGTGACCGCGCCGGCCGGCACGCCACTGACGCCCGCGCCGGCCCCCAGCGCCACGCCCCTCACGCTCGAGGGGGCGCTGCCCTTCTCGCTCGACCAGGCCGACGACGCTCAGCGCGCCCTGCGGCCGGACTACCGCGCCGATGTGGAGCGCTTCCCGGACGCCACTCGCTATGTGATGGAGGTGGCCGTGACGTTTAATGAGGACGGCAGCGCCACAATCGTCGGGCGCGAGGCCATCCGCTACACCAATCGCGAAGACGCGCCGTTGACCGAGTTGTACCTGATGCTGTGGCCCAATGAGCGCCATCAATACCTGGGCAGTATGACGCTGGGGACGGTGACGGTGGCGAATGAGGATGTTACGCCGGTGCTGGAGTATGACGACCTGGCCGCGCGCCTGCCGCTGGCCGAGCCACTCGCCCCGGGCGACAGCGTTGACCTGAAGGCCAACTTCACGGTGCAGGCGCGGCCGGGGCTGGAGAACGGCGCGCGCTTCGGGCTGACGCACGGCGTGCTGATTGCGCCGACCTTTTACCCGCTCATCCCGCGCCGGGTGGCCGGCGCCTGGCAGGTCGAGCCGCCCCCCGACGGCGGCGACACCACCAACAGCGACACCGCTTTCTACGCCTGGCGCGTGACCGGCCCATTCGACGCGGTGATTGCGGCCTCGGGCGTGGTGGTCGACGAGGCCAACACCCGCACGACGCACACGCAAACGCTGCTGACTGGGCCGATGCGCGACCTGGCGCTGGTGATGGGCGATCTGCGGCTGGAGCAAAGCGGGGCCGACGGCGTGCTGCTGAACGCCTACATGCTGCCGGAGCACGCCGACCTGGCGGCCGAGGTGCTCCAGCAGGCCGGCCAGCAGATTGAAGTGCTGCAAGACCGCGTTGGGCCGTATCCGTTTGTGGAGTTAGATATTGTGGACGCGCCCGGCGCGTTTGGCGGCATTGAGTATCCGGGGTTGGTGCTGATCGGCGTGATTGACCCCAACGGTTTTTTTGAGGAAGCCACGGTGCACGAGGTCGGCCATCAGTGGTTCTACAGTTTGATCGGCGACGACCAACTGCTGGAGCCCTGGCTGGATGAGGCGGCCGCCTCATACACCGAGGTGCTGTACTACGAGCGCACGCGCGGGGCCAGCGCGGTGCTGGAGGTGCTGGCCAACTCGTGGACTTATCTGTCGTACGCTGACGACCAAACGCTGCCGATTGGGCGGCCAGTCGCCAGCTATGGCGGCGACTACGGGCCGATTGTGTACGGCAAGGGGGCGCTGTTCTTCGACGCGCTGCGCCGCCAGTTGGGCGACAAGGTGTTCTTCAAGTTCCTGCACACCTATTATGACCGCTACGCCTACGGCTTCGCGACCAGCGCCGACTTTCAGGCCACCGCTGAGGAAACCTGCGCGTGCGACCTGAGCGCGCTCTTTAGCCTGTGGGTGTATGACGGCGGGGTGGTGGAGCAGCCGTAGAAAAATAGCAAGGGCAAAGAAAGAGAAAAAGGAAGGGCGGAGGCCGCGTTCGGGCCGGACGATGCCGACCAGGCTTAATTTGTTGTTGACAAAGACCATCCGGCTGTTATACTCACCCCCAATCGAATAGTAATTCTCTTATCCAGAGAGGCGGAGGGACCGGCCCTACGATGCCTCGGCAACCTGCTCCCAGTGAGCGTGGTGCCAATTCCGGCAGAAGCAAGTGTCTGGGAGATGAGAGAATGGGCCACTGCACAATCAGGCTCCTTCTCATCTCAGAAGGGGCCTTTTTTGTTGCCCCGGCTGCGCTGTCGGATAAGCGGCTTTAGCCGGCGGCCGGGAGACAACCTTGACCAACCGCCCCTTCGCCTGCCCGCTGTCGGCCGACTGGGCCAGGCCAGCCTCAAGTTGGAAGCGCTGCTGGCGGGGACCGACGTGGTGGCTTTGGAGGCGGTGTTTACGGCTTAAGTGAGTGGGCGCACCCAAGCGCCCATCGGGCAGTCGGCCGCGAGCAGCGGCGCTAACACAAAGGAGAGTCAACATGCCGAGCGACGAAGCCAACTCAGTGCCAGTGACGCCACCCGCGCCGGGCCGTCCACCCATGCGCCGGTTCTACGCCATGCCACCGTGGTTCCGCGAGGAAACGTCGAAAGTGCCACAGGCCCATGACTTGCGGGCGCGCCTGATCGAGTGGTTCAGACAGCAGCGGCTGGACCAAGAACAGCGAGAAGCGGCTGAGCGCTCAGGCAAAAGCGAGTAGGGCGAGGGGGCGGAAGCCGGATGTCGGAAGCCAGAAGTCGGAAAAGACAGGGCTGGGCCAGTCATGCACTTTGACTGGCTCAGTTCTGTGCTTGCCCTGCCCCCAATCAAAAATCAGAAATCAACATTCAGCAATCGCCCGACTGCCCCCGGCTTTCTACGGCCTCACGACCCCCCACACCCTCACCAGCCCTTCCCAGCCGGTGCTTGCCAACTCGCGCCCGTCGGGGCTAAAGGCCACACTCGTCACGCGGTCGGTGTGGCCGGCCAGCGCGATCAGCGGGTGCGGCGAACCGCCGACGGCCCACAAGCGGAGCAGACGGTCGGCGTGGGCGGAGGCCAACAGGTCGCCGGCGGGGCTAAAGGCCAGCCGGTCGGCCGGGGCCGCCAATTGGTCGAGCGTTTGGGCGGGCGTGGTGGCGGTGGAGTCGGCCAGGTCCCAGAGCAGCACGCCGCCGCCGGTGTGGCTGACCGCCAGCCAGCGGCCGTCGGCGCTCAGCGCCAGGCTGGTGATGGGCGCGGGCTGCGGCAGGTCGCGCACGGCCGGCACGGCGTTGAAGTTGGGGGCGGCGGCCAGCAGCGTAGGCAGCGCCCACAGCCGCGCTGTGCTCCCGGCCGCCACGGCCAGCCACTGCTGTTCGGGCGGCGCGCGCGGGCTGAGGTCGAAGCTGTGGGCCGGGCCGGGGCCGGGGTCGAGCGGGCCGAGATAAGTTTGCTGTGCCACATCCCAGAAGTGCAGCACGTTGTTCGCGCCCTGCGACACCAGCGCGTAGCCGGCGGCCAGCACGCTGCCCGGCACCGGCAGGTAGCGCACCTGCTCGACGCGCACGCTCGGACCGGCCAGGACCACGCGCAACGCGCCCGTCGCGGCGTCAAACACCTCCACGGTAGCATTCACGGTTCCGGCCGCGAGGATGGTCCCATGCTCTGCGAAGGTTAGCGCGGTGGCCCAGCCTGAGAGGGTGATCGTCTGCGTCAGTTGCCCACTGGCCCGGTCGTAGACCAGCACCCCCGGCGCGCCGGCCACCGCGATCTGCGCCGCCGCGCCCGGCACCCAGACTACCTGATCGAGCCGTGGCCCCGCGACCGTGCCCGAGAGCGCCGGCCCCAAGACCGCGACCTGCGTGACGCTCAGGGCGGTGGCGGCCGAGATGATGGGCGGCGGCGCGGCGGTCACCGTCACCGGGAGCGTGAGGCTGTCACTCACACTTAAGCTGGCCGTCGGACTGACGCTGGCAGGCGTGAACGTGGCGGTGGACGTTGGGGCTTCTAGGGTGGCGGTGGTGGTGAGTGCGCCAGCCGGCGGCGGGGTGCTGGTGGCAGCGGGCAGGGGGGTGGCGCTGGTGGTGGCGGTCGGCGTTGGCGTGGCGGCCGGGGTGGCGCGCGCGCACCCCGCGCACAGGAGCGCCACGAGCACGAGTCTGGGCCAATGGCACGAGCGCGCCGACATGCGCGCATTATAGCGGCTGGGCCGGGCGCGCCGCGAATGGCGGGATTATTGTCCGCCAGGGAGTCGGGGCCAATTGTCTGCCCCACCGCCCAGCACGCTGACATCCACCGTCCGAAATCGAAAATGGCCCGGTCAGGCGCGCTAAACCGATGCTCCTGTGTTACCCTTATCTCCGCAGCAGCGCCTATTATTAGAGTGAGGTCACGATGGCAGAACCCGCCATTGATATTGTCAATCTGCGCAAAGCCTATTCCAGCCTGGTGGCGGTGGATAACCTGAGCGTCCGCATCGAGCCGGGCCAGATCTTCGGGCTGCTCGGCCCGAACGGCGCCGGCAAGACCACCACCATCCGCATGGTCATGGACATCCTCAAGCCCGACAGCGGCGAGGTGCGCGTGCTGGGTCTGCCGCCGGGGGCCGCCAAGCAGCGCGTGGGTTACCTGCCGGAGGAGCGCGGCCTGTACCGCACCCTGCGTGTGGGCGAGTGCCTGACCTACCTGGGCCAACTCAAGGGGATGACGCGGGCCGACGCCCAGCGCCGGGGCGTGCAGTTGCTCGAGCGCGTGGAACTCGGCGGCTGGGTCAAGAACAAAGTCGAAGAGCTCTCGCGCGGCATGCAGCAGAAGGTGCAGCTCATCGCCAGCCTGATCCACGACCCGGCGTTGGTGATTTTGGACGAGCCCTTTCAGGGCCTCGACCCGGTGAACGTGGAGATGGTGCGCGGCCTGATCCGCGAGCTGCGCGACCAGGGCAAGACGATTGTGCTCTCGGCCCACGAGATGAGCCTGGTCGAGATGTTGTGCGAGCGCATCGCCCTGATTAACCACGGGCGGGTAGTGCTCAACGGCCGCCTGTCTGAGATCAAGCAGCAGTTCGCGCCCAACGCGCTGGAGATCAGCCCGCCGCTGGCGCTGGAAAATTGGCCGGGCGTCAGCCAGGTGAGCGTGGTGGGCGACCGCCAGCGCGTGACGCTTGACGCCGCTACTCAGCCGCGCGAACTGCTGCGCCAGATTGTTGAGCGCGGGCTGCCGGTCGACCGGTTTGAGCGCGCCACGGCCACGCTCGACGAAATTTTTGTGACGGTGGTGAAGGGAGACGGCGAGCATGAGTAACGGCAATATCATCCTGACGATTGCGCGGCATGAGTACGCCGTCAACGTGCGCCGGCCGGGCTTCATCTTCTTCACACTGCTCATCCCGGCCCTGGGGCTGATCGGCCTGGTGGTGGCGGGCTTCTTCTCGGGCGTGGCCGGGCGGTTCCTCGAGAGCCAGTTCGTCCCGAGCGCGCGCCACCCCACCGGCCTGATTGACCAGACCGGCTTGTTCACGCCGCTGCCGGCCGATTTTGAGAATGACTACCAGGTCTTCACCGACGAGGCCGTCGCCCGCGCCGCGCTGCTGGCCGGCGACCTGAACGGCTACGTCGTCATCCCGGCCGACTACCTGGCGACCGGCGACGTGACCGCCTACGCCGTCGGCGGCCTGTTCGACGCCGTCAACGTCGACTCGGACACGCTGGATGCGCTGCTGGTGCGGGGCTTGCTGGCCGGCCAGGTGGACGCCGCGACGCTGAAGCGCGTGACCAACCCGGCCGACGTTAACCCGATCATCCTCAACGAGCAGGGCCAGGCCAGCGGGGGCAGCGACATCGGCTCGGTGCTGGCGGGCTTCCTGATCCCGTATGCCCTGTCGATCTTTCTGATCATCTCGATCTTCACCGCCTCGTCGTACCTGCTGCGCAGCGTCAGCGAGGAGAAAGAGACGCGCGTGATCGAGGTGGTGCTGTCGTCGGTGACCGCCACGCAGCTGCTCACCGGCAAGGTGCTGGGGCTGGGCGCGCTGGGTCTGACGCAGGTGTTGGTCTGGCTGGGCTCGGCCATCGCCTTCACCGGCGGGCTGGGCGCCATCGTGGCCGGGCTGGTGGTCACGCTCAACCCGTGGGTGTTCCTGTTGTCGGGCGTGTATTTCTTGCTGGGCTTCCTGCTGTTCGGCACGCTGATGGCCACGGCCGGGTCGCTGGGCACCAGCCAGCGCGAGAGCCAGCAGATGGCCGGCATCTTCAGCTTCGGCGCGGCCGTGCCGTTCATGTTCAACAGCCTGATCTTCGCCAACCCCAACGGCGGCATCGCCCGCTTCTTGAGCATGTTCCCGCTGACCGCGCCGACTGCCATGATGCTGCGGCTGCCGCTGACCACCGTCAGCCCGCTCGACCTGGCGATCAGCCTGGGCGGCCTGCTCATCACGATCCCGCTGGCGCTGTGGGGCGGGGCCAAAGTCTTCCGGATGGGGCTGCTGCTGTACGGCAAGCGGCCGTCGATCAAGCAAATTTGGCTGGCGCTGCGGCAGGCGTAAGAGCCTGGGGATGCGGGGGACCGAAGGGGGGAGGGGACGACAATGTGGGATAGCCTGAGCCCGGCCTGGCGTGCTTGCTTAGAAGAAGCCTGGGACAGCTACTGTGCCGGCTCGCTGCCGATTGGCGCGGTGGTCGCCGACGCGCTGGGGAACATTGTCAGCCGGGGGCGCAACCAACTCGGGGACGATGCGGCGGCCAAAACGCCTGGTGCGAACGGCCCGGTGACCAAGCACGACCTGGCGCACGCCGAGCTCAACGCCCTGCTGGCGCTGAGCCTGGGCCAATGGGACAAGGACTTGCCCAATAGCCCGCGCCAGTGGACGCTCTACACCACCATGGAGCCCTGCCCGCTGTGCCTGGGCGCCTTCTACATGTCCGGCCTGCGCCAACTGTGCTACGCCGCCCGCGACTCCTATGCCGGCAGCGTCAACCTGCTGGGGGCCACGCCCTACCTCAGTGCCAAGCCCATCATGGTCACTGGGCCGCACGCGCTGCTGGAGCCGTTGAGCGCGGCACTGGTCGTCGAGACCAATCTGCGCGAAACGATTGGTGAGCGCACCCAGGGCGTGCTCGCTCACTGGCGGCAGACCATCCCCCACAGCGTGGGCCTGGGCGAACGCCTATTTGAGCAGCAGACCTTGCGGCTATTGCGCGCTGCCCACGCCACCGCCGCCGAAATGGTCGTACAGGTCAGTCGCGTGGCCGAGCAGATGGCCGGCAAAGTCTAGGCGCCGCGTCTACGTCCATCACCGCCGTGGCCAAGTTTGTGAATCAATGGGCGCCCACGGCCCACAGCCGATCGTCGAGCACCTGCGCCGCCCCATTGCCATTCATCCGGCCCTAGCACACTGGCGCCAGCGCCAGCAAGATCAGGGGCAGGAACACTTTCTGGTCGAGGCCGAGCGCGCGGCTGGCACTCAGCCCGATGCGCTCATACGCGCCCAGGTCAATCCCGCCCCCTTGCGGCCGGAGCACGCAGTCCTTATCTCGCGCTGGGGCCAGCGTGCTCGTGCCGATGTTTAGCGCCGGCGAGCCGGCCTGCAAATGAAAATCGGCCCCGCCCGCGAACAGCGGGTTGGCGCTGATGTCGCCCGCGCTGGGCACGGCCTGCTCGCAGTAGTTGCCGGCGCCGCTGTGATTGTTCCATGAGTCATTGTTGCCGCTGGTGACGCCGCCGCCGGGCGCGCCGTGGTAGAACAGCCCGCATTGCTCGTTGCCAGCCAGGACGTTGTTGTACACCGTCATCACCACCGGGCCGCCGGGCGGGCTGTCGAACCAGATCAGGTAGGCGTCGGCCTCGGTGCCAGAGTCCGGCTGCACGTGCACGTTGTTGGCCACGGTGTTGTTGACGAAGGCCACCCGGGTCGAGTTCACCGACTGCACGCCACTGCCGTGATTGGCGTAGACCAGGTTGTTGGTCACCGTCACCGGCAGTGTCACCCCGGCCAGGATCAGCGCGCCGCCCCAGCCGCCGATGTGCAGGCTGTTGTGGTGGATCGAATTGCCGTCCACGATGGCCGGGCTGCCCACATCCAGCCCCGCGCCGCCGCCCCAAAACAGCGTGTTCGAATAGACGTCGTTGTGGCTGATCGTCACGAGCGTGTTGCCGACGGTGCGCACCCCCGCCCCGCGACTGGCGACCGGGTTGGTCGCCTGGTTGTACCCGATCGCATTGTTGCGGATGACGGCGGGCACGCCCACGTCAATGTAGATGCCGCCGCCCTCCACCACTGCGATGTTCGACAAGATTTGGTTGCCGCTGATCACCGCGTTGCCATTTTGGACGAAGACGCCGCCGCCGTTGCCGTCCACGCTGTTGCCCTCAATCACATTGGCCTCAATCGTCGCCACGGCCCCATCGCCCACATAAATGCCGCCGCCGCGCAGATAGGCCACGTTGCCCGTAATCCGGTTGTGCCGCAAGGTGGGGGCGCCGCCGCGCAGGCGTACCGCCCCGCCCGGGTAATGCGTGCCGCAGCCCGGCGAGCACGCGCCGGTAGCGCCGCTCAGCGTGAAGCCATCCACGAGCGTGGATTGGCCCGACACGAGCAGCACATAGGCCCCCGGCGCGCCGGCGGCGCTGAGCACCGTCGGATAAGCCTGAGGGTCCTGCGCGGCAAAATTCGTGGAATAGCCCCCGCGCAGCGCCGCAATGTTCGTGGTAATGATGACCACGGCGGTCACGCCGCTATCAATGCTGCCGGCGAACATTGTGCCGCCGTACGTGCCGACCGCCACGTGAATCTCGTCCCCGGCCTGCGCCACCGCCACCGCGCGCTGCACCGTCTGGCACGGCGTGATTAGCGCGCAATCGCTGCTGCCGTCATTGCCGGAGGGGACCACGTAGCGGACCACCGCCGTCGCGACCGCCCGCGGCGCGGCGTCCACCGCCACCGGAGCGCCCGAGGCGAGCAACAGCAGCGCGGCCGGCACGACCGCCGCCGCCACTTTGGCCCAAGTTTTGTGTCGCACGTTTAGCATGCCGGCGATTCTAGCAGGAAAGCGACCGCCCGCCGTGGGTGACATTAGTCCGGGGGTAAGTGAGGCGGCGGTAAGGCCGTCGACGTAATTGGGGTATGCTTGGCGCGTTCCGCGAGGGAATTACCGATGCCCATCACCACCGTTGACGAGTTTGTACAGCAGCGCGTCGCCCCCGAGCTGCGGCCGATCGTCGAGCGGCTGCGGGCAGCCCGGCTTTATTGAGGCTTGACTATGCGACGGCCCGCAAGATTATTTGTTGTTGTCAGTGTGCTACTGGGCATTTTCGTGGTTGCCGGTTGGTTGAAGGTCGCATGGCAATCTCTTACCCCGGTTTCGCCTCACGCACCCGAACTTTTGGCCGCAATAGAGAGATACTGGCTGGTACGGGCCGAATCCGATGACGTCAACTTGTATCAGACAGTGGCGACCGGCGCAGAGCTTGCTTGGCTCAGTTCGCGGAGCGGCGAAAGGGCATCTCCTTTAACGGCTGCCCGTATTGAACAGGTCATTGAATATTCAGATGCGTGCAGCCAGGTTGAAGTGAGATTGGTGTATGGCGGCATAGGCAACTTGGAAGAACCTCGTGCGCTGCACACTGTCGTGTTGCGTCGAGAGGGTAATATCTGGAAGGTCGAGGTCATTGATCAAATCGGAGCCCTCAAGACAGATTGGAGTCCGTTGCCCACACCGACCTTAGCCTGCACGTCACTATAAACCGAGCCCCCTATCTCTGCCAAATTATTGGGCCTAGCCAGCCCCAGCCTGTCCTGCGAGGAAATTACCGATGCCTATCGCCACCGTGGATGAGTTTGTGCAGCAGCGGGTCGCCCCTGAGCTGCGGCTCATTGTCGAGCGGCTGCGCGCGCTGCTGGCCGAGCTGGCCCCCAGCGCCCACGAAGAGATCAGCTACCGAGCAGCAGTGAGCTAGCCTTTCCCCCGAGTCCCTAGCGCAGCATCCCCTGAGTCCCCAGTCTTTTACGGCCCCACGCCCCACACTACCACCACGCCATCCGCGCCGCCGCTGACCAGCGTGCGGCCGTCGGGGCTGAAGGCCAGCGCGAACACCGCCCCCACGTGCTGCGCCAGGGTCTGCCGCAGCTCTGCGCCAGACGGCGTCAGCGCCCAGGTGCGTAGCGTGGCGTCGGTGCTGCCACTCACGAGCCAGCCCCCGCTTGGGTGAAAGACAATCGCCTGAATGTCGCCCACCGTGCCGGTCAACTCGGCCAGCGGGTTGGCGTCCGCCGCGCCATCGACGATGCGCCACAGCCGCAGCCTGCTGTCGGGCGCGGCGCTGCCGGTGGCCAGCAGTGTGCCCTCCGGGTTGAAGGCCAGCGCGAGCAGGGGCGCGCCGTCGCCCACCACGAACTGCGTGCGCGGCGTGCCGGTGGCCGTATCCCACAAGATCAGCCGGCCGTCAAAGCCGCCGGTCGCCAGCGTGCGGCTGCACCCTTGCGCTGGCGCTGCGGGTGGTCTGACGCACTCAGGGCTAAAGGCCAGCGCCGCCACCGGCGCGCCGTTCCCCGGCAGCGTCGTCACCGGCTCGACGCTGACCGCGTTCCACACCAGCACCGGGCCGTCGCCGCCGGCCACCGCCAGCAGCACGCCACACCGCTCTGCTGATACTGC
>JBBRZY010000034.1:0-14818 GCA_038252885.1 Anaerolineales bacterium
CCACTTGCGCCGTGCCGGTCTTCCCACCCACCGTCAGGCCGTCGACCAAGGCCGGGCGACCACTGCCCTTCTCGGCGGCGGTGATCAGCATGCTGCGCACCAGCGCGGCCGTGGCGGGCTGCATCAGCCCAGTGACCACCCGCCGCGCCGGTTCAGTCTGCAAGACGGTGCCGGCCGGGTCACGGACGGAGGCGGCCAGGAACGGCAGCGGCAGATCGCCGTTGTTCACCACCGCCAGCACCACCATCGCCATCGTGAGGGGGTCGGCCAACAACTCGCCCTGCCCAATGGCGGTGGAGGCGCGCAGCAAATCGTTGGTTGTGAGCGCTTGGAGGTCCAGCGCCAGTTGCGGAGCAGCCTGTGGCAACTCGAGCCGCCAGGCCGGGTCACCGGGCAAGCTAAAGCCAAAGCGGCCGGCGTAATCAATGAGCACAGCGGGGGGCATTTCGGCGCCGATGCGGGCAAAGGCGGCATTAGCCGATTTGGCGAAAGACATTTCCAGGCTCAACTGAGCCTCGGTGTGGTTCGGGTCTGGAATCACGCCGCCGCCGACGGAGTAGATATAGTAGGGCCCGTCGGGGCCAGACAATTGCTGGCCGAAGTCGAAGATCGTGGCGGGCGAGACTTGCCCGGTGTCGAGGCCGGCAATCAGGCTCACCGTCTTGAAGGTTGAGCCGGGGGTGTACTGGCCCTGCATGGCGCGATTGATGAAGACGCCCTGGCACGAGGGCACGGTGCAGGCGGCCAAGTTGGTGAGATAGGTTTGATCGAGCACCAGGTTAGGGTCAAAGTGTGGGGCGCTTACCATGGCCAGCACTGCGCCGGTGTCCGCATCGAGCACCACGGCTGCCCCCGAACGCCCGGCCAACGCTTCCTCGGCGGCGCGCTGCAGCCCGCTGTCGAGGGTTAAGATCAGGTCGCTGCCCTGGCTGGGCTCATGCGCGGCCTGGCTGAGCTGCGCGTCGAGGCGGTCCAGGCCAAGCAGCGTATCGTTGTAAGTCAGCTCCAGTCCGGCGATGCCGGCCCGGATGCCGGATACGTACCCGATGACGGGCGCGAGCGACGGCTCGGCGTAGAAGCGCAGCCGCTCGCCAGCGGCCACCGGCAGGTCGAACGCCACCGGCCGCCCATTGCGATCCAAGATTGTCCCGCGTTCAATGGTGCTCAGCAGGTCAACCGTGCGCTGGATGACGGGCTGCGGCAGTTGGTCAAATGCATTCCCGCTGTCGGCCACTTCGTCGGCCCCAGCGCCCTGCCGGCTGCGCAGAGCTTCGAGATAGGCGTCCGCCGCCGCCAGCGAGGGCGTGACCGGCCGCAGGGCCTCTCCCTGCACCATGATCCAAAACACCAGGCGGGCCGAGAGCAGGACCACGACCAGCGTGAAGATGTTGCCGAGTTGCCACAGACGGCCTTCCAGCTTCATGCCGGCAGCGCCTCCAGCCGGCGCGTGAGCGCCAGAGCCACGCCGACTTCGGCCAGGTTGAGCATCAGGGCCACGCCGCCCTGGCTGAGGAAGGGCACGGTCACCCCCGTCAGCGGCAGCAGGTTGAGGGTGCCGCCCACCATGATGAACATTTGCGTGAACAAGTGTAGGGCGATGCCCGTCAGCAACAGGCGCTCAAAAACCTGGGCCGGCGGCAGGAGCGCCGCCAGCCGCAGCAGGCGCAGCAGCAGCACCGCGAACAGCGCCAAGACTGCGATGCCGACGACCGCCCCCATCTCTTCGAGCAGGGCCGCAAAAATAAAGTCGGAGTGGGCCAGCGGAATGTACTCAGGCGACCCGAAACCCAGGCCGGTGCCGGTCAGGCCGCCGATGATGGTGGCGTTGAGCGCCTGTTGGATTTGATAGCCCGGGCCTTCTGAAATTGTGACACCGAGCGCCTGCCCGTCGACAACCATCTCGGCCTCGCTCCACGGGTTGAGAAAGGCCTGGTAACGCAACTGCACGACGGTGGGGATGTGCCAGGTAAAGACCAGCACCAAGCCGACAACCAGGGCCAGGCCCGCACCAATAGCGGCCACGGTCGCAAACAGCCGGGTGTCGAACCCGGCGTACAGCATCCCGACGAAGATCAGGCTCAGGATCAGCACGGCCCCGAAGTCAGACATCTGCACCAGGGCCAGCGTGCCCATGCCCACGAACACCAGCCCCGGGATGAAGTATTGAACGGCCGGCAGGCGCAGCCAGCCCAGCACTGGCCGCGCCCGCCCCTCGGCTTTTTCACCTTCGCGCGCCACATACCCAGCCAGGAAAATGATCAGGGCGACTTTGAGGAGTTCGGAGGTTTGGAAGGCCGGCAGCGGTCCGAGCTTGAGCGCCAACCGCGCGCCGGTTTCGTCCACGACGCCAAAGAAGGCGGTCGCCAGCGAAAGCGCCAGCCCGACCAGGCTGACCGGCAGCGCCCAGCGCCGCAACTGCTCCACCCAGCGCGGACGCAGCGCCAGCGCCGCCATGATCACGACGCCCGGCGCAAAACCGCGTAACACCTGCTGGTAGACGCCGCTGTCGCCGCGCAGCCGCCAGATCATGATCAGGCCGAGCGTGGAGAGCAGCGCCACAATCGGCAGCAACAGTTGCTCGGCTTCGAGGCGGCACCAGCGCAGGACGAGGTGCAGGCCGCCAAACACAACGGCCAACAGCAGCGGCGGGATGAGCGCCGGCAGAAGCGCGCCCGCCAGCGGCAGCGCCTGGCGCTCGGCCAGGCCCAGGCCAGTCAGCAGGAAGCCCAAAACGGCTACGGCGAAGACCGTCAGCAGCAGCCGGGCCTCCGTCTGGCGCGGAGTCAGGCGGGACAAGTTCAGGCCTGTAATTCGAACACCATGTCGCCCAATTGCAAGCGCGACCCGGGCGCGAGCTTGTGCGCCGTCAGGGGCACCAGGCGCTGGCCGTTGACCAGCGTGCCGTTGGTGCTGCCCAGGTCTTCCAGCCACCAGCCGGCGCCGTCCCAGCGCAAGCGCGCATGGCGGCCGGAGACCAGCGGGTCGGCCAGCACGACATCATTCTCGGGCAGCGCGCCGAGGGTGTTGTCGGGCTTAAGCTGCCAGACCGCGCCCGGCCGCGCCGAAGGATCGCCGCCGGCCTGTTGCAGCCCGAGGCGGCCAACCGCGGTGGAGGCCAGGGCCTGGCTGCCGGGCAGCCGCGCGGCCATCTCGCGCCGCACCGCGACTACCACCAGGAACAACGCGCTATAGATCAGCGCGATGAACAGCCACTTGCCGGCGAAGAGCAAAGTATGACTTGAGAAGAGGTCCATGCTCACTCGCAGTTCGCTCGGAAACGCAGGGCCACCACGCCGGGCGTCTCAGCGTTGGGGGCGTCGCGGTGCACCGCCGCCAGGATGATGAGATCGCCGTCTTGCAGCGGGTGACCAGCGGGCGGCACAACTCGGCCCTTGATGTAGGTGCCGTTGACGGACGGCTGGCCCGCCGGCGTGCCATCGAACAGGCGGTAGGCGCCGGGGCCGCAATGCAGGTAGGCGTGCTGGCTGCTGACCAGTCGCAATTCCTGCACGCGCGGCAGGTCAAAGGCAATATCGCAGGTGGGCTCGCGGCCGAGGGTCACGATGCCGGTGCGCAAGGGCCACGCCCGGCCGGCCGGCAGCAGCTCCAGGCAGGCGGGCAGCGTGTTGGCGGCGGGGGCGGCCTCGGGCGCGTCGGGCTGCAGGCGCGAGCGCAGGCGCACTTGACCCGGCTCGAGATCGGGGGCGGGCTGCAGCGCGACCACTACCTGCCCGGCGAAGCGATATTCGCGGCGGCCCTGGCGGCTGTTGGCGGTGGTGAGGGTGGTGAGCAAACGATCACGCCACTGCTGGCAAAGGTTCGCAGCCAGTGGGGCAAACTCACGGGCGTAGTGGTCGGGGGCCGCCTCTACGACAAAATCGTTGGGGGCAACCTTCTGATATTGGGCGTCTTCCAGCAAGTTTTCGCGCGCCAGCATGACCTCCGCTAGCGCCAGCCCGACTTCCGCCGGGCGGATCGGCTCGGCCAACACGCCCCGACGCGGTTTGAGCAGCCGCACCTGCCAGGCGTCTCCCGGCGCGGGCGGGTTCATGCCCCCACCTGCTTGAGAATCAAGGCCGACAAGCCGACTTCAATCCGGTCGCCGGGTTGCAGGGCCAGGTCTTCCACGCGGCGGCCATTGACCGAGGTGCCGTGTTGGCTGCCCAAGTCGCGCAGGTGGAGAGCCCCGGCCTGCCAGTAAAGCTCGGCATGTTCGCGCGAGATACCGCGGTCGCGGTCGAGCCGCAGGGCCAAGCCGGGGCCACGACCGAGGCGGGCCGGCAGGCTGGCGACGGCAAACTCATCGCCGGCGTGCGGGCCAGAAACGGCGACCACGACCAGGCTGGCGGGCGGCCCGGGCTGAAACACGGGTTGAACACTGGGCGGTTCGGCGGCAGGTTGAGGCGCAGCGGCTGGCGCGGGCCGGCGCTCAAGCTGGGTATCTTTCGCCAGGTCGGCGGCCATGATGGTGCCGGTGCGCGGGGCGGCGGCTGGGGGAGGCCGTAGCAGGGTGAAGCGCCGTGGGCCGCCGGTGGCGTCCGAGGCAGCCGGCAGCGGGAAAAACTGATTGAGGGCGCGCACTAGCAGATAGGCCAGCGCGCCCGCCCCCGGCAGCAGGGCTACTAGCGCCAGCCAGCGGATCATTTCGGAGCGCGGTCGGCGGCGGCGTTGGAGGTCCCAATACACCGCGGCGAGGGGCGCGCCCCAGAACAGCAGCAGCACGACCAGCCAAATAATCGGGCGGCTGATCTGGTTGAGCGCTTCGAGCATGACACCTCTTAGCAGTGGATTAGCGAGTGTGGGGCAAACTCAAAAGCGCCCGGCCAAGGGCCAATCGGTTGAGACCTGATAGAATTGTAGCATGTTGAATGAAGATCCACTGATTGGCAGACAACTGGGGAGCTTTCGCCTCGACCGAGTGCTCGGGCGCGGGGGGATGGCGACCGTCTATTACGGTTGGGATGTCAAACTCGACCGGCCGGTGGCGGTGAAGCTGATTGATGCCCGCCTCCAGGGCCAGGCCGATTACGCGCAGCGGTTTGTCAACGAAGCCCGCACCATCGCCACCTGGCGGCACCCCAATATTCTGCAAGTCTACTACGCCGACGACGACGAGGGGCTGTACTACTATGTGATGGAGTACGTCCGGGGCCAGGACCTGAGCGGTCTGCTGACCGAGCAGCGCGCCGCGGGCCGGCCGCTGCCGCTGCTGGAGGTGATGCGCGTTGGCCGGGCCGTGGCGGAGGCGCTGGACTATGCCCATGCGCACGGCGTCATCCACCGCGACGTCAAACCCGCCAACATCATGGTGGCGGAAGACAGCCGGGTTGTGCTGACGGATTTTGGCCTGGCGCTCAACGTAGCCCAGGGCACGCTGGGCAAGATCTTCGGCAGCCCACATTACTTCGCGCCAGAGCAAGCGCGTAATTCGGCCGAGGTTGTGCCACAATCTGACATATATTCGCTGGGCGTCGTATTATATGAGATGCTGGCCGGGCGGGTCCCGTTTGACGACCCCGAGCCGCTGGCGCTGGCAATGCTGCATCTACAGCAGGCGCCGCCGCCGCCGCGCCAGTTCAACCCCGCCCTAAGCCCGGCGGTCGAGGCGGTGGTACTCAAGGCGCTCAGCAAGGCCCCCGCCGACCGCTACCAGACGGCCGTGGCCTTGATGGATGCGTTGAGTCAGGCGCTGGATTTGCCAGAGCCGACCCTGGCGTACCTGGACCCCCGGCCGGCGCCGGCTAACCAGGCCGCCACGCTGCCGCCGGCCGCGCCCCGTGATCCGCTGCTCGACCGGCTAAAACGCCATCCCCTTTACGTCAACCTCACGCGCGAACCGCTGCTGCCGCGATTGAAGCGGCAGCCCGTCTATGTGTACCTGGCGCGTGACGCAGCGGCGGTGTGGGCAGTCCTGCGGCAGCGACCGGTTAATGCAGCGACCGTCCAACAACTGCACCCCCACCCCACCGCCTGGATCGCCGTAGGACTTATTCTCATCGCGCTGCTGGGGCCGCTATTGGGCTTTCGGAATATGCTGGCGGCGCGGAGCCAGCCAAACGACACCCAAGCAACCGCCACTGCGCCTGCGGTCGACGGCACGCCAGCAGCAGAAACGGCCGCAACTACTCCGCCCGCCGAGGCCACAGCCGCCAGCGGGGAAACGCCCGTGGGCGACCACTTTGCCGCGTATTACGTCGATACCAGCTTTTACTTTCACAATCTCTCGGCGAATGACCGGTCCGTCAACCCGCTCGCCTTTGAACGTCTCACGGCCGACGGCCAGCCGGCCAACCGCTTTGAGGGGCACCGCTGGGGCGAAATCTATTCCAACTTCCGGGCCGGTTACTGCGTGGTGGTCGAGTTGATCGACTTCAAGGACCACTTGGCGCCAGCGGAGTGCAACAACCGCAAGATCGTGCAGCGGACCCCGTTCGCCGCCGACCCCGGCGTCTTCTGGACGACGCAAGAGGGCAGCAGTGAGTTTCGCGTGTTGTGGAACAACGAAGAGGTCGGGCGCTGCGAAATCGCCGCGCACCGGTGTGAGGTCTATTTGCCATAGCGGCGGCACGCGACGCGCATGGCTCCTAGCATGAATACCGATAGTATCCTCGGACGACAACTAGACGAATATCGCCTGGAGACTTTGCTAGGCAAAGGCGGCATGGCGCGTGTTTATCGCGCGGTAGACGTGCGGCTGCGACGGTACGCCGCCGTCAAGGTCATCGAGACCCAGTTTCGGGCGAACGCCGACTACATCCAACGCTTCGAGAGCGAAGCGCAAGCCATCGCGCGGCTCGATCACCCCAACATTGTCCAAATCTACCGCTTCGGAGAGGCGGCTGGCTGCTTGTATATCGCCATGCGCTACGTGGCGGGGGCCGACCTGGGGGTGTTATTGGCCGGCTATCGCCACAGCGATGAGTGGATCGATCCGCTGGAGGCGCGCCGGCTCGTCCGCGAGGTGGGCAGCGCGCTTGACTACGCTCACCAACAGGGCGTGATCCATCGCGACATCAAGCCGTCGAACATCATGGTGGATGAGCAGGGGCACGCCATCGTCACCGATTTTGGGCTGGCGCTGCTGCCTGACCTGGCGGGGGCCGAGGTATTCGGGTCGCCGCACTACATGTCGCCCGAGCAGGTCGTGGCCTCCAATCAGGTGGTGCCGCAGAGCGACCTGTATTCGCTGGGCGTCATCCTGTACGAGATGTTCACGGGCCAACTGCCGTTCCAGGCGGCCGAGCCGGCCGACGTGGCGGCCAGGCACTTGCATGACGCGCCGCGCCCGCCCCGGCAGATGCGCCCGGCGCTGTCGCCGGCCCTGGAGGCCGTGATCCTCAAGTGCCTAGCCAAAGAACCCGCGCAGCGCTACGCCAGCGGCCAGGCCTTAGCCGACGCGCTGGATACGGCGCTAGCGGCTGCCCCGGCTGAGTTGGTGCCGCCGACGCTCTCGCGCTTGAGCATTCCCGACCGGGTGAAGCTGCAAGCGGCGTTGACCACGCTGCCGCCGCTGGGGCCAGCTGGTGCACCCGCAGTTGCACCGGAACTCCTCCCGACAGCGGCGAGCCGGGGGCGCGCACCAACCCGCTGGGGGCTGTGGGTGGCCGGGGCGATGACGCTCGTGGCGGTGCTGTTGTGCGGCGGCTGGCTGGCTAACTGGGGCTGGGGCCAACTAACGGCGCGTTCGGCGGCGACCGCCACAGCAGCGCTCGCCCCCCAAAGCACGGCAACGCTTCAGCCGAGCGCTACGCCGACTACAGCGCCGACTACGGAGTCAACCCTGCTGTTCACGCGCGGGCCGGGGGACAATTATTTGGTGATCACCAATCAGGGCGACCAGCCGCTGCGCTTGGCGGCGCTGGCGGTGGGTGACGGAGACGATGCGATTAGCGGCGAGGAATGGGGATTGGCGCAGCTTGAGAGCGGCGCTTGCGTGACGGCCTGGAAAGACAAGAAGACGGCCGAGCACGCGGCCGACACCGAGCTAACCTGCATCGTCGGCGAACACATCGTCCGCGCGGGCAAGACCCGTTTTTGGAAAGACGCCTTTGAGATCTATTTCGACGGGATCTTGGTCGGGCGGTGCGAGACGAACGAGGTCACCTGCACCGTGACGCTAATACCGGACAACTAAGGGGTCGTGGGCTCGCCTCGAAGGGGCGGCCCTGGCCAAATGCAGCCCTATCGCAAAACGCACCCCTTGGGGCCAACAGACTGGCCCAAGGAACTGCGTTTTACGGCCAGGGGGGTCGGCGCCGACGTGGTATTCAGGCCTATCACCGCCTATATTCCAGGCCCGAGCGTGAGACTAAATTCGCCCCGCCGGGGCGTGCTTAGCTAGGCGTGCCGGCGTTTGTGCGGGCGGGAGAAGCAGGGCTCTTCGCCTGTTTGGAGGTGGTGGGGCTGTTTGCGGTAGGCGTGTGGTAGTAGGCTCCTTTGTGTGCAACCAGTCTTAAGGCCGAGCGTCTCAAGGCTGCCCTCGCCGGGTGGGCTTGAGACGCTCTTGAGACGCTGTCGGGGTATACTTGGAAGGCAAAGGTCAGAGTCACGAACACACGCTCTTGCAACCTCACTACCGTGGAGGCTCGCGCCAGCGGGCCCGGCTCAACCGCGGCGAGAGTTTACCCACCAGCAACCTCAACACCAGGAGCGTAGCCGTCTGCCCGGCTTAGTGCTTGGCAGGCCAAGCGCTTGATCTGGCACGGGCGGCAATCCGCCGCGCTCGGTCGCGCTACAACTAGCCACTTGGGGGCCACGCCTGGGCGCTGGCACCCCACTAAGGAGTCCGTTGATGGACGTAAAGTTGAAGGTCGGTAATATCGCGCCCGCCACGACGGCGCACGAACTCGAAGCGCTGTTTGCTCAAGCCGGCGCGGTAGTGTCCGTCCAACTGCACGGTGACGGCGACGGTCAGGCCACCCGCAGCGCCCAAATCACCATGGCCAACCGCGCCGCGGCCCAAAAGGCAATCGATCAGTTCCACAAGACCGAACTGGCAGGCAGCACCCTGGCCGTAAGTTTTGCGCCGGTGCGCGGCACGGCGGCGGGCCAGCCAGGCCAACTGGGCGCATTCGGCCAGGCCAAGCCCAACAAATCCGGCCCGACGCGCGGGGGCTATCAAAGCTCACTGGGCGCCTTTGGCAGCGGCAAGAGCGCCCCGACCCCACCGCGGCGCCGGGGCGGCAGCGTGCGCCACTAGCCGCCACTCCGGCCGAGCCAAGCGTCCATGACGGCGCTGGGCACTCTACCCCTCAATCAAACTACCACTCACTGGTTGGAGTAACCCATGACCGAAAATTCGATTGACTATGGCGATTTGGTTCAGCAGAAGATGCAGGCGCGCGCCGAGCGCCACCTCCGCGAAAAGCAGGCCGCAGCGGACGACCTAGCGCGCGAGGCCGACGCCCAGCGAGCCGCGGCCAGGCTGGCCGAACAGGACCAGCAGGTGTTGGCGGTTGAACGGCGGCAGCGCGAGGCCGCCGCAGAAGCGCGGCGCCAGCGGCCGGCGCTCATGGCCCACTATAAACTCGCGCCGGCCGGCGTGCGGCTCGTGGCCACCTTGCGCGATGTGTGCCTGAACTGCGGGTCGGAGCACATCCGCATCCACACCGACAGCCGGCCGCACGTGCGCATGTGCTCAAACTGCAATACCGATTGGTTTGCCAGCCAGTGCTGGAGCTGCGCGACCGGGCAACTGGATAGCCGTGATCCGGAGACGGCGCCCTGTCCGCAGTGCGGCTACCTCAAATGTGCCGACTGCGGCAGCTGCAATCCTCACGGCTGTTCGACCAACCCCTACAGTGCTAACCAGCGGCAGGCCGACGCGGCCGCGGCTTAACGGCAGCCGGAGTGGGCTAGCTGGCCGCCGACCCTGCGGCTTCGGCCTGCACCGCCAGCGCTTGCGCCGGCTGGCCGTCGAGCAGGTAGGCCCGGCCAAGCAGCCGGTATAAGCGGCTGACATCGGCCTCAAAGGCCGCGCCGGTGAGGGCGGCCTCGCGCCGCAGCACCCGGGCCCGTTCCAAGTGAACAACCGCCAGGCTGGGCGCCGCCAGGCGCAGGGCTTCCTCACCGGCGGTCAGGCTGAAGCGGAAGGCGGCCTCCGCCTGCCCGGCCACCAGCGCATGGTGCGCCAGCAGGGCCGCGGGGTCGTTGGCCGCCGCCAGCACCGCCAGCGCCCGGCGATGGAACAGCCGCCGGCGCGCATCGCCGGCCTCGGTGTAGACCACGTCGCGGATCATGTCATTGGGAAAGGTGTAAGCCCCGAAGGTGTCGGGCCCTTCGACCAGCAGCCGGCTGCTGACCAGTTCATCCACGGCCGGGAGCGCGGCGTCTTCGGGCACATTGGCTGTCGCCGCCAGGCGGTCGAAGGTCAGGCCGCGCTCCAGGGTGGCGCCGGCGGCCAGTAAGGCAAAGGCATTCGGGCTAAGCCGATTGAGACGCGCGCGCACCACTGCCCCCACGGTTGACGGAACGCGCACGGCCTGACCCAAATCGTGCTCGGCGTCGACCTCAAACACCCAGTGGCCGGCCGCCCGCCGGCGGGGGTGAAGCGCGCCGCGTTCGAGCAAATCCTTCAGCGTCTCCAGCAGATAAAACGGGTGTCCATGGGTCTCGTCGTAGAGCCATTCGGCAAAGTCGGGCGCGGGGTAACTCAGGCAGCCGAGCACTAACGCCACAGTCTCCGGCCCGGTCAGGGGCGCCAACTCCAGGTGGACCGGCTCAGTCTCGCGCTCCAACCGCGCAAACCACTCCACCAACGCGTGCTGCTCCCCTGACCCAAAGGCGCGCCAGCCATCGGACCGTAAGCTAATCAGCAAGAGCGTGCGGGACCGCGCCGCGCGCCAGCGCCGGACCGTATATTGCAGCAGGTCGAGCGTGGCGCTGTCAGCCCATTGCAGATCATCCACAAACAACACCAGCGGCGCGCGTTCGGCCAGCGCCAGCGTCAGGTGCACAAAGGCGTCAAAAAGCTGGTGCCGATCGGCCGCCGCCTCCATCGTGGGCGCGGGCAGCGCCGGATAGCGCCCGCGCAGTTCCGGTAGCAGCGCGCTGAGCTGGGCGAGTGCGGCTGCCCCCACCAACTGCAGCGGGTCGGCTTCGCGTTCCAACCAGACGCGCAGCACCTGGGCCAAGGGCTGAAACGGCAAATGGCTGCCGCTCTCAAACGCCCCGCCGGCCAGCACCTCCGCGCCCTGAGCCTCCGCCGCGGCCAGGAACCGGTTGGCCAGGCGGGTCTTGCCGATGCCCGCTTCACCGCGCAGACTCACCACCTGGGGCTGCGCGGAGCCGGCGCGCGCCAAAGCGGCGGCCAGGGCGGTCTGCTCGGCGACACGGCCGGCAAACAGGCTGCCGAGAAAGGCGACCGGGGTATCCAACGGAGGCAGCGCCGGCTGAGGCTGATCGGGGCGTTGCTGCGTGCGAATCCGGGTCGCCAAGCGTTCGGTCGCCGGATCGGGTTCGGCGTTCAACTCGGCCGCGAGCAGGGCATGGCAGGCGGCATAGGTCTCCAGCGCCTGCCCCCGCTCGCCGGCCCCAAAGTGCGCCCGCATCTTGCGCCGGTAGGCCACCTCATTGAGCGCATCGACGCTGATCCATATCGCGGCGGTCTCGGCCGTGGCGGCATACGCGCCGCTGGCAAACTGGATTTCCGACAAGCGGTCGAGGATCAGGCCCAGGCGGCGGCGCCAGACTTCGCGCTGCACACCGACCCAGTCGTCAAAGGCCGGGGCATCGCCCAGAGAGAAGCCGGTCAGAAAGTCGCCCCGATAGGTGGCCACGGCGGCCTGCAGCCGGCGCTGATCGGCTGGACCGCCGGCCTGAGCGCGCCGCGACCGTTCCGCGCGGGCGAGGGTATAGGCCTGCTCCACCACCCGCAAATCTAGCTCCAGGCCGGCTTCGGCATTGAGCCCGACCGTGCTGTGGGTGACGGCCAGATAATGGGGGGTAGCGGGCGACGGGCGGCGGCCCAGGGCGGTTTGGAGATGGGCGAGCGTATTGCGCAGCGACGCGCGGCTGCGCGCCGGGCTGGCGTCGGGCCAAAGCAGCGCCGCCAAATGTTCGCGCGGCTGCGGACCGTCGGCCAAGACCAGGTAAGTTAGCAGGGCGAGCGTCTTGCGCGTGGGGAAGGCAAGCGCCTGGGCCGCCACACGTACTTCGGGTGGCCCAAGTAGCAACACCTGCCATTGACCAGCGCGATCAGCCAACCGGGGTTCCTTGTGACGCTCTTGAGACTCTGGCTCATTATACTCCGCAGCAATACTCAAGATTCACGACTGTGAGGACATTGCCCGGTGATCGCAGCGACCGCTCGGCACTATGGGACGCAGCACATGCCCGGACTCGTATTAACGCTACCAATTGCGCCCGGCAAGGTCGAGGCCTGGCGGCGCTTTTGCCAGGAATTGGCCGGCGGGCGGCGCGCGCCCTACGCCGCCTCACGCCGGCGACTGGGGATCACCCGTGAGCGCTGGGCCTTACTCGAAAACCCGTCTGGCGCGGCGACAGTGGCCACTTTGGAGGCCGACGACATCGGCGTGGCCCTGGCCGGCATGATTGGCTCGAAGCTCCCGTTCGAAAGCTGGTACCGCGAGCGCGTGCAATATTTGCACGACGTTAGCTTGACCCGCTACGAGCAATACACCCAGCCGCCCCCCCCCGTGCAGCCGCAGGAATTGCTGTTTGAGTGGACCCACACCGACTGACCGACCGAGCGACTCCTTCGCCACGCCGCACGCGCTGCACAACTGGATCGTGCCAGGACCGACCCAAGCCCTGCTTCTCAGGCAGACTTGGCATGAACTGACCAGTAGGTTGGGCGACCTGCTGACCGGCTTTGGGGCCGCCCAGCAGCAGCGGTCACGCTATCATGGCCTGGGAGAGTATGCGCCGGACGGCAACCTGATCACGGACGCGGCCGGTGTAATTCAAGAAGCGACCGAGGCCTAGTCTGCATTTCGGGCCAGATCACCAACCGGCGTAGTATCGTGTCCGGTAAACCCAACAGCCTAGCTTAGCCGCCAATTTCCTCGGCCAGACCAACCTCCGCCGAAATTGTCAGCAAGAGCTCAAAAAAGGCTTCGACAATATGCGGGTCGAATTGCTTGCCCGACTGGTCGCGGATGTAGGCGTGCGTCTTATCTTCGGACCAACCCGACCGATAAGGACGGTCCGAGCGCAGGGCGTCCCACACGTCTACCACGGCGAAAATGCGGGCAGATAGAGGAATACTTTCGCCCTTCAGTTCGCGGGGATAACCTGTGCCGTCCCACTTTTCGTGATGGCAATAGGGAATATCCAACGCCAACTGCAAGAATGCAATCGGCGAGAGCAACTCATATGCCAGGCGTGGATGCTGGCGCATAATGGCCAATTCGTCGGGCGTCAACTGGCCCGGTTTAAGCAGGATCGCATCCGGCACCCCCATCTTGCCGATGTCGTGCAGCAGCGCCCCACGCCGGATGTGTTCCAGGTCGCTGGCGCGCACTCCCATGGCGCGCGCCAGGCGCACAGTCAACGCGGTGACGCGCTGACTGTGGCCTTCCGTCTCCTTGTCGCGCAGGTCAAGCGCTGCCGACCAGCCTTCCAGGGTCGAGTCGTAGGCCCGGCGCATGTCGGCGTTTGAGCGCTGCAGATCCGCAAATAACGAGGCATCGGCGACCGCGATGGCGGTTTGGCCGGCCAGGGTTTCCAAAAAGCTCAGCCACTCGGCGCTGGGATGTAGCACTGCCCGCTGGAAAACCTCGAGCACACCGACCACCTGGCCCTTGGCAATCAGCGGCACGCAGTAGGCGGCCAGAAAGTTTTCCGGCGCCAACTGGGCGCGGCCGGGTGAACCCGTTGCGGCGGCCATATCCGGCACGGCCACCAGCCGGCGTTCCAGCGCCGCCTGCCCGGCATGGCTTTCGCCTAACCGTAGACGGGTTTGCTCGACCGCCTTGGACCGAAATCCACGTCCGGCGGAATATTCGAACACATTCATACCCGGGCTGAACAGTAGGATATCGCTGGCGTCGACGCCTAGCTGGCTGATCACCTGCTCGACAATGATGGTCAGAGTGATGTGCAGGTCGAGGCTGTGCGCAATTGCATTGTCTATTTCGCGCAGGCCGACCAGGCGGCGCAGGCGCTCTTCGGTCTGCTCATGCAGTGCAGCGCGCTGCATGGCGCTAGCCGCGATGCCGGCCAAGGATACCAACACACCCACCTCAACCGGGCTAAAGGGCCGCGCGCGAATCGCCGTCAGGACTCCCAGCACATCCTGGTTGGTGACGAGCGGTATACATGCGGCCGCGCAGGGCTTCTTGAGCGAGTTCACATGATACCAATGTGGATCAATTGTCAGATCGTCGGTGACATACGGCTGGCCAGTTGCCAGGGCCTGGCCGGCGATGCCGGCGCCCGTCGGCATGCGCAGATTGGTCATATTGGCCATCTCGCCCAGGCCCAGCCCAATCTCTAGCTCGTCGGTTTCGGTTCGGCTGATAGCGATGCCCGCGCCGCTGGCGCCGAGCAGGTGCATCAGTTGCTCCAAAACGATCGGCAGCATTTGGGCAGAGGTTTCGGCGGCCCGCAGCGCAATGCTGATGGTCGCCATGGCCTCGAGTTCCCGCTCGCGCTGCTTGCGCTCGGTGATATCAACCGCCACCCCGCCCAGCCGCTCCCCCTGGGTCGGCGTGGCCGGCAGGATCTTGGCCCGCGAGGCCAAGACGCGTACCTGTCCATCAGGCCGAATAACCCGGTATTCGTACTCTTTGGAGGCGCGCTGGGCGGCGTCCATTTCACTTAGCTGTGCCACCAGGTCGCGGTCCTCGGGATGGAC